>CAZAXY010000029.1:0-32994 GCA_964489125.1 uncultured Saprospiraceae bacterium | reverse complement strand
CTCGGCATCATTTTTACGATCGCCGAAGCGCTTATCTTTTCTCAATTGCTCTAGAGAATGATTGACACTGATACGATATACCCATGCGCTGAAATCGTTGATGTCATATCTGAGGACTTTGTCTTTCAGGCTGATATATATATCCATGACTGCATCTTCAGCAAGAGTTGTCTCTTGTAGGTATTTTAGGCAAGTACCATAGATGAGTGCCATATAAGGACGATATAGATCACTCAGGTATTTTTGATCTTTTGTACGCCTATAATTTTCTATGTATTCTGCTTCAGTCAATGTTTTTAAGCGGCTTATTTGTGCAAATCCTGAGATCTGTACGTCTATATGATGAATTAAAGTCTGAAATTTCATAACCATCAATCCAGTTTTATGAAAAATATTTTAATCAATATGAGAATAATCGTTTTCGGACTGCTCATTACATTAGTGTGTATACAATGTAAGACCAATGAAAGCGTGCCTGGAGAAGATCATAAAGATGCGCTCGCTGAATCTGTCAAAGAAGCTGATGATGAAATTTCGAATGAGTCAACAGTTATTGATGAAGAGAGTCGACATACAGATGATGAGAGAACTGTAACTGGCCGAGTTCTCGACGAGTATGGAGAGGCGGTTATAGGCGCTAACGTATTGATCCAAGGAACGACCAGTGGTACAGTCACAGATGGTGGTGGTTCATTCTCTCTTGTAGTCCCCGATGAAGCCTCTACACTAATTGTGAGCTATGCAGGATATGAAACTCAGGCAGTGGATATTACGACATTATCCGAAATCGTAGTGAGTTTGAGTGCTGGGACGAGCTTAGAAGAAGAGGTGATTACAGGTAATAGTCGAAAGATCATGGCGGTACCGGAAGCAGATCATAGAGTTGATGCGTCGCCTGCTCCAGCATCATCTGCTGCAGTTGCTGTCATGTCCAGAGCGTCAGATGCTATTGCGGTAAGAGGTGTTGGCGGCAGTGCAGATTTACCCAATGCTGGACAGATTACAGCAGGAGAATGGAATGACCTTCAGAACTGGAAAGATTGGCTCGAGCTGACCACCGACCCCGATTATGTCAAGATGCAAGACCATTGGGGGGTGTACCCCGAGGAGCGTATGTCTGTATATGTTCAGAATCGATCGAATCACCCTGTGGTCGGAGCACAGGTGACCCTGACGGACCAGCAGGGTGAGATCATATGGGAGGCGGTGAGTGATCATGCAGGGCATGCGGAGCTCTGGCCGAGTTTATTTGCTTCTTCCAAAATTGAAAACTACCAGATCAGAGTAAACTATGATGATGAAGAATATGTGAAGGGCGATGTAAAGTCCATTAGCAACGGATCTAATGATATCACGCTGCCCGTAGATTGCGATGTGCGAGATGTGGTAGATATCATGTTTGTGGTAGATGCAACTGGATCGATGGGTGACGAAATCACATTTTTACAAAGTGAACTTAATGATGTCCTCGATCGTGTCACAGCCGATAATCAGAATATCAGTTACAGAACAGGAGCTGTATTTTATCGTGATGATACAGATGACTATTTAACACGAGTAAGTGATTTGACCCATAAATCACAAGAGACAATAGCCTTTATCTCTGAGCAAAGTGCTCAAGGAGGTGGTGACTATCCAGAAGCAGTAGAGGCAGGACTTGAGGAAGCTCTCGGGCAAGATTGGTCAGACTATGCCCTTAGCAAGATCATATTTCTCCTGCTCGATGCACCGCCGCACAATGATGAAAAGACTAATCAGATGATCCGAGAGCAAATAGCAGACGCCGCCGCAGAAGGCATCAAACTCATCCCAATTACGGCAAGTGGAATCAATAGAGAAACAGAGTTTCTGATGAAGTATATGGCGGTAGTGACTAATGCGACTTATGTATTTATCACAGATGATAGCGGTATAGGAGGGTCTCATTTGACGCCGCTGGTAGATGACTTTGATGTGGAGAAACTTAATGACTTACTGGTTCGACTCATCGCTAACTACACACATAACTATGCTTGCGATATAGACCTTCAGATCACTGGCAAGGATATCACATTATATCCGAATCCTACGAGCAATCGTATTAATTTGAAGAGCCCAAATCCAATCACCAAGGTAGAAATCCTAAGTAATACAGGGAGAGTGCTCATAACTGAAGAGGGCAATGAGCAAACTGAGATTACTATCCAACTGGATAATTTGATCGATGGTGTATATCAGGTAGCCATCTATAGTGGTGCAGATCGCATTACAAAGAGTGTGATTAAGGTGGCAGGGTAGACTTACTCAAGAAGAGCTTGAGCGACGCCGAACTCAGACGAATTGCTTTCAGCAGTTAGACCAAGACTGATTTAAACTGTGATCCGTTTAACAGAATCTATTTAAAGGCTACAGATTCTCCTCACCAAGCTCTTCAACAATAAGCATGGTGCCAGGTGCTGGAGGATCGAATATATCAATCTGATTAAGTTTAATTAGCTCTTTCAATTTGATGTTAAACATATTGGATATCTCCTCAAGTGACTGCATCGGCTCTAGGATATGATATTTATACCTCGCTGTACTTTGTTCTAATGAGGCTACATCTGCAAGGAGTAATTCTTGAGATGGCCCAACTGGTAGTTCTATTGGCCTATCAAGAGGCTCAATTGACGCTACGGTTAGTACATTTTCAGCGAGAGTTGGTAGCATTTCTAGCGTTGTCAGCTTTTGTGCTTGTCTTCTCATATTTCCGTATAGCAGCGATGTATAATACTCTTGTATGTTAGCCTGTGGACGATACTCTAGATTGTTCCATGTATCATTGAGCGCAACATAGTCGTACATGATTTTCTCAGGGAGTGTTAAGAAATACCCTTTTGTATTTTGAGGGATATAGCCCTTGAGAAAAGCAGGGTTGAGTCTTTTAATTGTTGCTCTGTCTAGTCCTGTTTTTTTGCTGATATCCGAGAATGTTGTATAGTCATATACTTTAACTGTCGCAAGTACTTCCCTAGAATTTTCAATGATTGGCTCCAAACCGTGATGTTGGAAATAATTCATTACATAGCTTACCGCCACATACTTAGGCACATATCTACGTGTTTCTCTAGGCAGAAATGACTTAATTTTCCAGAAATCTGTATAACCCTTCGAAGCACTTCTACGAGTAGCTTTTTTAACACCACCAGGGCCACAATTATAGGCAGCTAGAGCCAATGACCAATCGCCAAACTCATCGTATAAGTCACTCAAGAATCTTGCTGCAGCTTGAGTAGATCTTATAGGATCTTTTCTTTCATCAACTGTGTTGTTAATAGTGAGGCCATATATCTTGCCAGTGCTAGATATAAATTGCCATAATCCAACAGCTCCAGAATTAGAGCGAGCTGTAGGTATTAATGACGATTCTACTGCTGAGAGATATTTTAGCTCAGTCGGCAGACCGGCTTTCTGAAATTCATTATCGTATATAGGGAAATATTGTCCCCCTCTGCCCAAGAGTACCTCACTGCCTTTTCTATATCCTTTGATGAATTCATTGATTATAGAGTGCACCTCTGGAGTATATTTTAGTTCCACATCATTAGTCATGTGGTCCAAACGCTCTCTTAGTTCATCTGGGGACACAGAGTTGTAAGCGGATAAATCCGCCATATTAGCTCTAATAGAGCTAACCAAGAATAGGAATATTATACTTACTGCGAATCGCTTCGCAATAAATTTAATTTTGCTCATGGGACCGTTTTTAAATTATCGGCTGTATGGGATGACCGATTAACGCATATTTATGTGGGTAATCGTATGGAAAACCCTAATAAATATTGTACATATTATAAATTATGTACATGTGTTAACAAGTCGACTGCAAATATATAGCACAGTCTAATACTGTGCAATTATTAACATATAAATTAAAAATACTATGTAACATATACCATAAAACAATAAGTGTGCCACTTTAGAGGAGCTGAGCAGCGGCGAGCATGTTTCTATCACTAATCTTTGGACCAATGAGTTGTAGTCCATGTGGCATGCGATTGTGGTTGACTTGAGGGGCGGATATTGCTGGAAGCCCACAGATATTAGCGAGTACAGTAAATATATCAGATAGATAGATGCTTACGGGGTCATCAATATTCTCTCCAACAGGCCAAGCAACATCGGGAGTTGTGGGAATCAAGATAAAATCGTGCTCCTGAAATATGTCTTGCATTCGATCGGCAATTAATCGTCTAACTTTTAGAGCTTTATTGAAGTAGGCATCAAAATATCCTACACTGAGCACGAATGTACCCATCATTATTCTTCGCTTTACTTCCAGTCCAAATCCTTTTGAACGGTTTTGGACATATAGTTCATTAAGATCTCTACTCTGACTTGCTTGAAGCCCATAGCGGATGCCATCGTATCGATTGAGATTAGATGAAGCCTCTGCGGTTGTTAAAACATAATAGCAGGGTACTAGGTAATTAAGCAAATTGAACGAAATCTCGGTTACCTCATGTCCTTCGGATCGCAAATGATCAATTTTTGATTGTAGGGACTGGCGTATCTCAGGCGAGATACGCTCATGATGCAGAGCCTCAGTGAAATAAGCGAAGCTATATTTTTCCGAAGTCTTTGGGGGCTCATTAAACTGGAGGCTCGTGCTATCCATGGGGTCATATCCTTCAACTATAGTGAGTGCGGTAGAGATCGTCTCTAAGTCTTTAGATAATAATCCTATCTGATCAAATGAGGAGGCATAAGCAATTAATCCATATCGAGAGATACGACCATAGGTGGGTTTCATGCCATAAACTCCGCAGAATGCTGCGGGTTGTCTGACAGAGCCACCAGTATCGCTCCCAAACGCCAGCAAGCAAGTATCCATCTGAACAGATACGGCCGCTGCACCGCTACTGCCACCTGGAACTCGATTGGAATCTTGTCCATTGAATGTTGGGCCGTAAGCACTATTTTCATTAGATGATCCCATGGCAAACTCATCGCAATTAGTCCTGCCGATGATGATCATATCTTGTGCTAGTCCTAATTGTATTGCCGTTGCCGTAAACTGTGAGGTAAACCCCTTAAGCATATTAGAGGATGCTGTCACTTTGTGATCCTTATAACATATGACATCCTTGATACTAGCTACACATCCAAATAGCTTGCCCAGTTGATCTGGATAATCCTTTATTTTTTGATCGAGGGTTTTAGCCTGTGCAATGACCTCTTGCTCAAATACTTCGATATAAATATTGAGGTTTTGGCAGTCCGCAATGCGCTTGAGATACGCTGACACTACCTGAGTCATTGAAGTAGTACCATTAAGAAGATCTTTCTGTATATCTGCTAATCCCATTCAGCTACCCTTATGATTTCAATAATTCAATCGTCTTATCGAGAGATAGTATTTGTTGATCGCCAGACTGCAAGTCCTTTACGCTGAGGGTCTGATCGGACACTTCTTGATCTCCAATAATTAGGGCATACCTGAAGCCACGTGCATAGGCATATTTCATCTGCTTCTTAAACTTGGCAGGTTCAGGATATATATCTATTGAGATTTCTGCTTGCCTGATATGATGAGCACATTTAAACCCATATAGCAAGGACTCTTGATCAAATGTTAAAAGGATTGCGTCAGGGCTCTGAGAGGGAATATTGTCAAATTTGCCCAATTCCTTCATCACGTCATAGATTCGTTCAGCACCAAATGATATGCCTACACCAGGCATGTCCTTTAATCCAAACTGCCCAGTTAGATCGTCATATCTACCGCCACCACCTATGCTGCCCATCTGTACATCGTCGGCAGTCACTTCAAATATGCAGCCAGTGTAATAGCTTAATCCGCGAGCTAATGTGAGATCCAATCCTATCTTATTGTCAATGCCAATGGAATCGATAAATTGGTGAAAGCTTCTGAGTTCTTCAACGCCTTCAGTGCCGATCTCGCTCTTATTTAATAAGTTGGACACTTCTGTTAAAGAAGTGAATGATAGAGAATTTAATATCGTCTCAGAAGCATCAGTAGAAATCCCTTTGGACACCATCTCTTTAGTCACCTTTTCACGGCCAATTTTATCTAATTTGTCTATGGCGATTGCCATGGCGGCAAATTGTTCTTGAGCACCTGCAACCTCAGCTATTCCTTCAAGTATTTTTCTATTGTTCACTTTTATGCTTACAGCAATGTCTAGCGTGTTAAAGACCTCATCATATATCTTTACCAACTCTGCTTCGTACAGTAGAGACTTTGACCCCACAACATCCACATCACACTGATAAAACTCTTGATACCTCCCTTTCTGTGGTTTGTCTGCCCGCCAGACTGGACTGATCGCATAACGCTTAAATGGGAAGGATAGGTCATTTTGATGCATGACTACATATCGAGCGAATGGCACTGTAAGATCATACCGCAATCCTCTCTTGGAGATTGAACTGGTCAGTTTCTTAGAGTCTTTATTATTAAGGGCATTCTGATCTGCTTTGCTCAGGAAGTCACCATTGTTAAGTACTTTAAACAAGAGTTGATCCCCTTCTTCACCGTACTTGCCAGTCAAGGTAGATAGGCTCTCCATAACCGGCGTCTCTATGGGCAGATATCCATATTTCTGAAATATGGTTTCAATAGTACTAAAGATATACCTGCGATTGAGAACTTCATCAGGGAGGAAGTCTCGTGTGCCTTTGGGGATAGATGGTTTACTCATACCAATACTAGATTACCACGCTGAGCTAAATTGACGTAAGAATCTGATGTCATTTTCAAACAACATTCGGATGTCCTTGATGCCATAATTTTGAAGGGCTGTACGCTCTATACCTATGCCGAAGGCGTAACCAGTATATTTTTCTGGATTTATATCGCAATTAGATAATACATTAGGATCAACCATGCCGCACCCCAATACTTCCAGCCAACCCGTGCCTTTAGTCAGCTTTCTTGCCTCAGCCGTATCAGTGCCCATCCAGACATCCATCTCAGCACTGGGCTCCGTAAATGGGAAATAACTGGGTCTTAATCGGATCTCTGTCTGAGCACCATACATCTCTCTAGCGAAGTATAGCAATGTCTGTTTCATATCAGCAAATGACACATCCTCATCAATATATAGACCCTCAACCTGATGAAACTGACAATGTGATCGTGCGGAGATTGTCTCGTTGCGATATACTCTACCAGGTGCGATAATTCTAATCGGTGGCTTCTGAGTTGTCATCACTCTTGCTTGTACAGAGGATGTGTGTGTCCGAAGGAGTCGCTCCGTACTATTAGTCAAGTAGAATGTGTCTTGCATATCTCGAGCTGGATGATGCTCGGGCGTGTTCATAGCGGTAAAATTGTGCCAGTCATCCTCTATCTCACGATTTTCGGCTACAACGAATCCTAAGCGACTGAATATATTGATCACACGATTGAGCACGAGGCTCACGGGATGTCGAGACCCAAGTCTCAGCTCGGCTGGAGGAGCAGTGAGGTCGAGATCTTGATATTTTTGCTCGGACTCGGCAGCGTTGACACCAGCACTCAGTGCATCATATTTTTCCTGAGCAGTGGTTTTTACCTTGTTAAGCAACTGACCAAAGTCTCGCTTCTTTTCATTAGGGATGTTTCTGATCTCTCCTCCTAAAGGTTTGAGGATGTTCTTACTCCCTAGGAATCTAATTCTGAACTGCTCTAGTGCGTCAGCTTCTGTGATACTAGCACTGTTAATCTCTGATAGGAGCTCTTCGAGTTGATCAAATACTGCAAGCGACATGCTCTGGATTATATTTAGTGCGCTAAGGTATGCCGATTGCTGCAATCTGCCCAATCTAAGTCAGGCTCATAGAGTGAGACCTTATCATTATCATTGTGACATGGCATCTCGTTATCAGCAGATTGCATATTACGCTTTGACATGTATGATCCCCGCTATCATATATTCCAAGGCTTTGATTACCATTTGCTATGCGATAGTAGCGATTATGGCCATAGTGATCCAGATCCAAGAGTCGCGATTTACATTCAATAAACATCTCGCTGTACTCAGCTTAGTAGGTCTATCCATAGTTATATCTGGTTTGAATAGTGAGAATATTGGACAGTGGTGGCATCATACTGTAATTAAGTTACCCTTCTTGGTGATGCCATTTGCCTTTATGATTTTGGCACCTATACCTAAGAAAGTTATCAGGAATTTACACCTGGTATTGGTAATTGTGATGAGTATATCAGCCTTGCCACCTTTATTGGATATTCTACAGAATCATGAGATAATACTAGACAGGATATCACGTGGACAGCCCATAGATACACCTATTGAGCACGTCAAGTATAGCATGTTTATGGCCTATGGAGTCATCAGTGCCTTGATTTGGAATATCTATTTCCAGTCTGATTTGTCTACTAGGCACATCAAGTGTTTTTGGATTGGAGGCGCATTTCTATTTATCATGATGCATTTGTTGGCGGTCAGGACGGGCTTAGTGATCGTCTATGTGTCGCTTGTTCTATTGGGTGTGCATTTAGCATGGAATAGAAAGATTTCTCTCCAAAAAATAACTGCAGCCATGTTGGCGGGTGTCGTAAGTATGTTTCTTTTGGCACAGACACCGATGATCAAGACTAAGCTAGGATATATGTTCTACGACTGGGAGCAATATGCTATTAATGGAGGTATTAACTATTCTGATTCTGAGCGTTTATTCTCTCTTAAGACAGGGTGGGATCTATTTAGCGATAACGTCCTCATGGGTACTGGCATAGGAGATCTGTTTGACTCCTGTGAGGGTGTATATAGACAGCAGTCACGGTCGGCAACTATCAACTATCCACATAGTCAATATATCTACCAATTGGCGGGAACAGGGTTAATAGGCTTCTTTCTATTTATAGGCGGCTTCCTATACCCTTTGACGCGTAAGCATAATAAACTTTACTTCCTGCTGATCGCTCTATACGTCAACTATTCTTTGTCTTTCTTCGTAGAAAATAGTTTCGAGCGGTCTATGAGTGTAGCGTTCTTTATCATTTTTGCCGCTGCCTTACTATCTAATTCAGATGATTAAAGCTCTTTGCGCAATCTGGCCACAGGTATATTGAGCTGTTCTCGATACTTGGCTACTGTACGACGTGCGATGTTATATCCCTTTCCTTGGAGGAGATCCTTAAGTTTTTCATCCGATAGTGGTTTTCTTTTGTCTTCTGTACCGATGATGTCATTAAGGATGTTTTTTACCTCGAGAGTAGATACTTCTTCACCCGATTTAGTTTGTATGGACTCAGAAAAGAAATCTTTCAACCGCTTAGTGCCGAATTCAGTCTGCACAAATTTGCTATTAGCTACTCTTGATACGGTCGAGATATCAAGGCCTGTAACTTCTGCAATGTCTTTTAAGATCATTGGCTTGATGCGTCGCTCATCACCAGTTCTGAAGAAGTCTTCTTGATACTGCATGATGGTATACATCGTGTTATGGAGCGTCTCTTGTCTTTGTTTTATGGCATCAATAAACCACTTGGCAGAGTCTATCTTTTGCTTGATAAACATGACGGCCTCTTTCTCTTGCTTTGTGCTTTTTCTGCTCTGAGTATTGTCTTTATATCCTTTGAGGATATCGACATATTGATCACTGATTCTAAGATCAGGTGCGTTCTTATTATTGAGAGTAAGTTCTAAATCACCGTTGCGATTAAGGATCGTAAAGTCAGGGACGATGTATTGATTAACGGTGCCTTTCCCGTTGACAGCACCATTAAATGCACTAGCCGGTTTAGGATTCAATTTTAAGATTTCGTCAATGGCATCTTTCAATTCAGAATCCGATAACCCCAGTGATCTCTTCAATCTAGTATAATGCTTCTTAGAAAACTCATTGAAGTATTTAAAGAGAATCTTGTGAGCGGTATTCTTAACTTTTAGTCTGTTTGAATCTTCAATATGCTCAAACTTCGTGTCGAGTTGGATGATCAAGGATTCTTGTAAGTCACGAGCTCCTATTCCTACTGGCTCAAGGCGTTGTACACGGGCAAGCATGTTTTGTATGTCTTCGACCTCTACTTCTATGCTTTGGGTGAATAAGAGATCATCAACTATAGCTTCTGTCTCTCTTCTGAGATAGCCATCTTCATCGATACTTCCTACGATCTGTAGGGCTATAAGTGCTTGAGTTTCATTTTCAAACTCCATCATACCAAGCTGCATCACGAGGTGCTCATGAAAACTCGCATGGACAGCCACTGGTGCTGCCTTTTCTTCATCCTCGACGTAGTAATCTCCTTTTAGTTTATATAATGATGGATCATCATCTAAGTAATCAGAGAGATAATCGTCTAATTCGAAATCTTCTTCTGATGTTTTTGTTTCATCATCACTACTATAATCATCTTCATTAATGTCAAAGACCTCATTGTAATCTTCACTCTCCTCTAGAGCAGGATTGGCTTCAAGCTCTTCTTTTATCCTTTGATCAAGAGTTGCGGTTGGTATCTGAAGCAATTTCATCAGCTGAATCTGCTGAGGAGATAGCTTTTGAACCATCTTTTGGGATAAACTCTGTCTTAACATCTGTAGTTTTCGTTGTGTAAAGTTATATACTTATACCTTACGTTTTAGTGAAACATATTCTCTTGGAAATCGGTTCTCAAGCCAGTACTTTTTTAAAGACCTGAAAATCTGCTATAAACATATTAAAAATAAATGTAATATAATACACGTTGAGATGCAACAAATTATGTGCCAAAAATGAAAAATCCCAAACTAAAAGTTATTAACAGTAAAATGAAGGATCGAGATATTGCAGCTGTAATTATACCGTTGACAGATCCTCATATGAGTGAATATATTGGTGAACAGTGGAAATATTTGGAGTGGTTAAGTGGATTTACTGGCTCAGCGGGGACCTTAGTTGTGGCTATGGACCATGCTGGTTTATGGACAGACTCTCGCTATTTTATTCAGGCAGAACACGAACTAAAAGGCACTGGAATCACATTGCATCGTTATACGAAAAAGTCAGATCATTATGCCCATTGGATTAAGGAGCATGTTGATTCAGGATCGGCTATAGGAATTGACGGACGTCTATTTTCTATATCTCAAGTTGATACTCTTAAGAAGATGCTCCAATCTGAGAACTATATCTATAAGATAGATTTCAGGGCAATAGATCTTTGTTGGGGAGATGAGCGACTTCAACCTAAAGCCAAAAAGATTTTTTTGTTTGATGATCGATATGCTGGTACACCTCGAAAAAATAAGATAGCAGAACTAAGAAGTAAAATGTCGGCTCAATCTGCCGACTGGTATTTAATTAGCGCATTGGATGAGATCGCTTGGCTATTAAATCTAAGAGGGCGAGATATTGATTTCAATCCACTCTTTTATTCATACCTCTTAGTGGGATTAGATGATTCATACTTATTTATTGATGAATCAAAACTGCCTGAGGCTATACAGCGTGTATTAGAAGCGGAAGATATCTATATAGAAGATTATGACCGTATCTGGCAGTTATCAGATATTGCATATGGTAAGATTATAATAGATCAAGATGCCACAAGTGTGTCAATCAAAGAACAATTACGATCAGATCGATGGATCCCTATGGACTCCCCTGTAAAGCATGCTAAGGCCATCAAGTCTACAATAGAATCGCAGCATATCCATGATGCCATGGTACAGGATGGGGTAGCATTGTGTGAGGCTTTTTTCTGGCTCGAACATCAACATGCTAATACAGTATCAGAGTATGACTTTGCTAATATGATCATGCAATGTCGTAAAAAACAATTGGGCTATTATGGTGAAAGTTTCCCAGCTATTGTTGGCGCTGACGCCAATGGTGCAATCGTTCATTATCGACCGAGACAAGAGGATGCAAAGATGATAGAATCCAATAGTATCATCTTGTGTGATAGTGGTGGACAGTACCTCAATGGAACGACTGATATAACCAGAATGATCTCGATGGGTGTGGTCTCGGATCAGTTCAAAGAGCATTATACACTCGTCTTGAAAGGCCATATCGCTTTAGCAAGGCTGATATTTCCAAGAGGTACTACTGGAAGTCAGATAGACATCTTGGCGCGGCAAGCGCTCTGGAGTGCTGGTCTGAATTTTGGACATGGGACTGGACATGGTGTAGGATATTTTCTAAATGTCCATGAAGGCCCTCAAGGGATTAGCCCACGAAATCATACTCCACTGAAAGTAGGCATGCTAACATCAAATGAACCAGGTTATTACTTGGAAGGATCATACGGTATACGCATAGAGAACCTTATTCTGGTGGAAGAATCAAGTCATGATGGATTCTTAAAGTTTCGGACTGTGTCCTTGTTTCCATTACGTGCAGACTTAGTAACCAAGAGTTTGTTGGGGGCTGAGGAAGTCCGTTGGCTCAATGATTATAATCAATCAGTATATGAGACTTTATCTCCACACCTTGACAACGATCTTCAGGAATGGTTTAAGCAGCAATGTGTACCTATCGAGTAAGAAAGATTCAAGCAGTTTTTATTTTTAATAAGTCAAGATTGATATAGCTTGGCAAAAGCTTAATCATATTGAGAGAATATCCTTTTCTTTGCAGCTCATAACTTAGTATAGACCATGTCACACGGACCTGAAGAAATTAATTACGAGCGCAAAGGAAACTGTATGATTTGGGCTTTCACGATCATCTTTCTTATTGTCATCCTACTTATCTGGGTGTATAACCAAAACTCTAATTTCCTGCCACAATAAAAAAGCCCGCAATCTTACAAAGACTGCAGGCTACTAGATTTTGGGCAACTATGATTAGTTACTACTAATCATGTTTACATCCATAGTTGGATAAGGGATACCTATACCTTGCTTATCAAACTCTTTCTTGACATTTTCTTGCATGTAGAAGAATGTATCCCAATAATGTTCACTCTTGCAGAACGGTCTTGTGGCTAGATTAACTGAGCTATCACCTAATTCTGCTACCACAACACCCTGTGCCGGATCAGAAAGTACATGTGGACAGCTTTTGCCGACATCAAGGATAATCTGACGTGCTTTATCAATATCATCGCTATATCCGATTCCGAAAGTAAGTTCAACGCCTACCTGTCCTTGACCAGAGATATTAGTAATGGTGTTGCCTGTTACGTTACTATTAGCAACTATGATGCGCTTGTTATCCAAGGTAGCCAAAGTTGTGTTGAATGCGTTGATTCCATCTACGGTGCCCGTATGACCACCACCGATCTCTACGAGATCTCCCACTTTGAATGGCTTGAATAACATAATCATCACGCCTGATGCGAAGTGCCCAATACTGCCATTAAGAGCCATACCAACACCTACCATTAAGGCAGCTATAAGCGCAATGAACCCGGTAGTATCGATGCCGACCATACCCGCTACCGAGAACAAGAGCAAAACTTTCATTAATACACTTGCGACTGAGCCCAAGAACTTGTTAAGTGATATATCCATACCACTTCTGGTCATGGCCTTAGATAATGCGCCGACTATCTTTCCGATAATCCAAAATCCAATGATGAGAGTGACTATGGCCAATGCTACCTTAGGTGCATACGCTATGGCCATGTCTGTTATCTTAGGAATGTAGGATGCTATGTCCATAAATGTAGTTGTGTTTTAGTTGTTAAATAATACCTTACTATTGACAGGTGAATTTACTAAAGGTCACGTGTATACATGACAAAATCCCAAGCTTTACAAAAACTTAAAAAGTACTGTGCCTATCAAGAGCGATCACATAGTGAAGTGAGAACAAAACTCATTTCGCTGAAGGTATATGGCGACACCCTCGAAGAAGTGATTCTCGAATTGATCCAGAGTGATTATTTAAATGAAGAAAGATATGCACGTGCTTATGCTCGGGGTAAGCATCGAATAAAGAAGTGGGGGCGAGGTAAAATTAAGCAAGGCCTTAAGCTAAAGCGAGTGTCCGATTATTGTATCAAAAAAGCAATGACAGAAATAGATCCTGATCAATATGTGTTGACCTTGCACGAGATATTGACTAAGTATTATACGGTGAGAAAAGGCAAGTATGATAGCTATACTATGGAGACCAAATTAATTAACCATGCGGTTAACAAAGGGTACGAATATCATCTCTCCAAATCATATGCTCAAGCTATTCTGAGCAATGAGCAATGTTAAAAACTACAGGCTCCAAATAATTTTTACGTATTTCATATTATAAATTTAAATAATATGTTACCTTAGCCTCAAATTGTTAAGACTGGTATGTCTTGACACTAATTTAAACATGATGAAAACGTTATACTTGCTCCTCACGGCGATGGTATCGCTTGTATGTGCTAATGTATCTGCACAACAACTTTATGATATCAGATTTCTACTTGATGATATAGATTGCGAAACTGGTCAAACATGCTACAATGTACAGATAAAGAGTGGCGATGGTCAGGTTTGGAATTTGGCGGGTCAAAACTACCGCATATTCTATGACGCATCGACGGCATCATACATAAGTGGATCAGTAACATCAGAGTTGCCAGCGGCTCAATATTCAGCACCTCTAGTAACATCAGATCAGCAAGATGTTGATGCATCAGGATTTCCCGGTGACCTACCGTTTTCGGCGACTCTCAGTTTTTTCAATTACTCAATAGACTTAATGAACTTGTCAAGTGGAGGTATAAATTTACCTGCAGATGGCGAGTGGATGACGACGTCAAGACTGTGTTTTGATGTTCCTCAAAGTGCTCTGGAAGACGGCTCAGAATGTCTCAATTTAGTCTGGGCTCGAATGGGTAGAACAGATGAGTTTGCAACTGCATTTGTGGAGATATCCCAATGGATATCAACGAATAACACTGCCGAAGCAATAGGCAATGTTTTCGATGACTTAGATGAAAATGACGGTGATCAAGCCTGTCTTACGGCTACATGTGACCCAACAGCGGGAGGTAATGAGAACACACCTACTACATGTAGTGATAACTTAGATAATGATAATGATGGTCTTGTAGACTGTGCGGATGATAGCTGTGCGGATGTTTCCCCATGTAGGCCAGACGAAAATACCTATGACATAAACTTAGCACTGTCTTCAGTAGATTGCTTCACGGGCACAGCCTGCTATGATGTACAACTTATGTCATCAGGAAACGCTGATTTCACTCTGGGAGATCAAAATTATCGCTTGTTCTACAACTCCGAGGTGGGATCATTCACATCTGTAGTCAGTAGGCTTGACAATGCCTTTCAACCAGCGACATTATCTAATGGCACACCTATTGAAAACCAGAATGCTACGGGTGTCGGGGATTTAGATTTTGACGATGATTTGGGATTTGTTGATTTCTCAATAAACCTAGTAAGTCAGAATGTTGGAAGTGACGAAGTGATTAGCACTAATTCATTTACCACAACCGCTGAGATTTGCTTTGTGGTCTCAGAGGAGGCAATTGCTAACGGTGATGTATGCTTTGAAACAGCATGGGCTCGAACAGAATTAACTGGAGTATACAATCCATCAGAACTTGAAGTTGAAGAGTGGGTTAATGCCTCAGAAACAAGAGAACTCGCTCCTACCTCATTTAACGATCTATCCTCATCAAGTGGTAATGCAGCATGTTTTAATGCATCTTGTGATTCCCCAACGGAGGTTGGTTCAGAAGCCTGTCAAGATGGTATGGACAATGACAATGATGGCCTAGTAGATTGTCTTGATCCGAACTGTAGCGAAATAGCCGAATGTGCTAATACATGCGCTGCCCAAGCACCAGTATTAACTGGCAACTAATAATAAGATTATATCACACTCATAGACAAGCATAAGTAATGATGAGCGGGAATAAAGTAATGAAAACTACATTAAGCTTTGAGCAGCCTCTGTACTCATGCCTGATCGAACTTACATCCATCCTCAAACGAGGTGACAAAAGCTTAATCACAATGAATAGATATATACTCTTTCCGATAATGATCTTATTGAGTATAAGCACTCAGACGTTTGCTCAAAACTGCGATTTCCAGACGGGGATCGTAAGCTTTGATGCAAGAGGAGGAAATACTACAAGTTTATATAATACGCAATACGCACTGACTAACCTTAATGGAGATATCATTCAGATTAGTGATGAAACAAGTTTTACAATCGACGATCAGGGTTATTTCGCAGTATTTGCGGTGAACTATCTGAATACTGGTCAAATTGTTGATTTTAACGTCGGCAGCAATATCAATATAGTTGCAGGTGATTGTGTTGATATTAGTGAGCCAATAACATTTTCGGTATGTGAAGCATTGGAGCCTTGTAATTACTGTGTTGGTGAGAATGTGGTTTTAGATGCTACTGGAGGCTCTAATGATCCAGACTTTTCGACTGTTTATGTACTTGTGGATAGTAATGGAGAAATAGTAGCTATCGAGGATACTCCTGAGTTTGGGATGTTGGAAGAAGGAGTATTTGCAGCCTTTGCCATTACATTTGAAACGGCCGCAGGCATTGAAGGATTAGAGATCGGCGAGGCCTTGATAGATATCGAATCAACTTGCCATGATATAAGTGAAGGCCTTATAGTTGATGTTTGTGAGATTCTTACACCGACCATATTCTTTGATCTCCAGGGATGTAATATAACAGAGACAGCAATATTAGCTGTTGAAGAAGGATTTGACAATGTCCTTTGGAGCACTGGTTCAACAGAATCATTTATCGTCGTAGATGCTAACTTACCGATGACCTATACAGTTACAGTATCTCTTGAGTCTGGCTGTACGGGTACAGCAAGTCAGGAAATTACAGGTAATGAGGTCGCCAGTATAGGAGATTTCGTTTGGGAAGATAATAATGGTAATGGGATTCAGGATCCTAATGAATCTGGTGTGAATGGGGTCACAGTAAATCTCTTTGCAGATTTCAACAATGATGGACAGCCAGATATTCCAGAATTCGCATCATGCACTACTACTACTACAAATAATCCAACGACTGGAGAACCTGGATATTACAGCTTTGATGTTTATCAGGCATCATACGTCGTGCAGTTCATAGCTCCTGGTGGCTTTACTTTTACTCCGCAAGCTCAAGGAGGAGATCGAACTGTTGATAGTGATGTGAATCCTGCTACTGGATTGAGCAATACTATCGCAATCAATGCTGGTCAGAATATATTAGACATAGATGCTGGATTTTTCACTTCCAGTGGTCTAGGTGGAGTGGTATTCAATGATGCCAATGCTAACGGTATATTTGATGAAGATGAAATGGGTATCGATGGAGTCGAGATCACTTTGTTTGACATAAACGGAGAGATAGTAGGTACACTTATAACGAGTACTGATACTGCCACGGGAGAGATTGGATCCTATTGTTTTAATGACTTACCCCCAGCAGCATTTTTTGCGCAAATCACATTGCCAGAAGGCAATGTCTTAAGTCCAGCTAATAGCAGAAGTGATGATGATGTGGACAGTGATGCCGATGAGTCAAATGGTCCAAATACGACAAGCACAGTTGATCTTGCGCCAGGCGTAAAAACAGATAATGTAGACTTTGGAACATACGAGGGAGGCATGATCTGCGGACTAGTTTGGCAGGAGACAGGTGCTGAAGAAAATTCAGTATATAACAATGGTGTTGATACCCCTCTAGAAGGGACACAGCTTGAGCTAGTCAGTCTAGACAATGATAATGCAGTTATACAAGTAGCAACTACCGACGCAGATGGTAGATACTGTTTTACAGCGGTACCTACTGGATCATTCCAAGTGCGTCCACGAGCGTCAAGTTCAGCTGACAGCTATGTAGAGCAGGGTATAGGAGATGATCCTTTATTGGATAGTGATATTGATCCGAATACGATAACCTCTGATGTCTTCTTCTTAGACCCAGGAGAACAGTTGTTCGGTATAAATGCTGGATTGAGATTTGGTGCTTTACCTATCGACCTGATCAGCTTTACAGGATTTTGGGACAGGGGATTTGATGAGATTGTATTGGAGTGGTCTACAGCAGTAGAGATCAACAATGAGAAGTTCGTTATCGAGCGGGTTGTTGGCGAGTCTGGCAATTTTGAAGAAATAGCCGAAGTCAGTGGTGCAGGTAATAGCACATCAGTAGTGAATTATACGCTATCCGATGAAGATATTGCCCTTAGTGCGAACTACTATTATCGGTTGAAGCAAGTTGATTTTGATGGCGGATTTGAATATTCTGACATCATAGTTGTAACTGTTGAGCGCAATGAGTCTATAGCATTTAACATCTATCCTAATCCAGCTGTTAACTTCGTAACAGTAGACGTCACACTAGATGAAGGTGCTCTCGCAAGTGCTTACCTGACAGATATCAGTGGCAGAGTGGTCAAGGTATGGTCCGACCAAGGGGTGTTTAAGAACAATAGTACCCTAACATTAGCAACAGATGATGTTCCGTTAGGTCAATATATGTTGTCTATTAAGGTAGGAACAGAGGTACACAACTCATTGCTGCTTGTAACCAAGTAAGTAAATGAACATAATGAGAAACTAGAGAGGCTTGGCGTATATCTATATGCCAAGCCTCTTTATTTATGATGAGTTGTAGACGTCTTATTAGCAATAAGCGTCAAAGGCTTCTTTCAAGTTATTAGAGATCATCTCTGCTGTTCGGCCCTCGATATGATGTCTCTCAAGCATATGTACTAATCTTCCAGCTTTAAACAATGCGATGGCGGGCGACGAAGGAGGATATGGCAACAACATTTCACGTGCTGCATCTACTGCATCTCTATCGACTCCAGCGAATACCGTAGCGCAGGCATCTGGGCGTTTATCATTTTGTAAGGACATTTTTGCACCTGGTCGAGCATTGGCCGCTGCACAACCACAAACAGAATTGACCACTAGTAGCAGTGTGCCTTCTGTATTTTCAATAGTAGTCTTAACTTCTTGGGCAGATGTCAATCCTTGAAAACCAAAATCTGTTAGATCTTTAGCCATCGGAATAGTAAGTTCTACTGGATACATATTTTTAAATCTTTCTAAATAATTAGTTACGGGTAAAATAATTACAACTATTTATGCCGCTGCAAAGTTGTAAAGGTCTAAATAATATCTTTTTAAATTTGCTATGAGATTACTAATTACGCTAATTAGCTGTCTATTTATTACAGGATTGTTCGGTCAGTATGGCAGTGAAGAGGACGACGGTATAATCCAGACATTTAGACATACTCGCATCATCAATGCGCACTCTGTTGAGACCTTGCCTGCAAGGAAATTAGACTTCAGGATCGTCCATAGATTTGGTGATTTGGCAGGTTCTAACGGTGGCTTTAGCACGTTTTATGGATTGGAACGGGCTGCAGATGTATCCATAGGCTTCGAGTATGGCATCAGTGACAATGTGATGATTGGAATCAGCCGTACAGCAGGTGCAGGCCCAATTAGACAAAATCTCAATGGACTATTCAAAGCTAAACTCTTTAGTCAAAAAAAGGATGGATCACCATTAAGCCTTGCCATAAATGCTATAAGTACTTATTCTACTCAAGAGGCCAGCCCATTAGAAAATCGGCTGACTTCATTTACAAAACAAGCACATAGATTGTCATATAATTTGGGCCTTCATGCTGCACGAAAATTTTCCGATTCCTTCTCATTTCAACTGGGAGGATCATGGACATTCAGAAACTTAGTTGATACTGGAGACCAAAACGATATTTTTGCCATTCATGGCGGAATGAGGATACAAGTAACTAAAGCATTCGGTTTAATATTTGAAGGAGTGATACCGTTGCAAGATGATCTGAGAGAGGGAACTATTGATTATGTAGCGCCGTTAGGAATAGGATTCGAGTTTGATACCAGCGGAGGGCACGTGTTTCAGTTAAATCTGACTAACAACAGTGGCATCTCTGAGACAGATTTTATCCCATATACCACGAGTAGATGGGAGGATGGATCCTTCAGATTAGGGTTTACGATTTCAAGATTATTTAGTCTATAGAATGCTTAAGTACATCATTGTAACGATTATAGGATTCACCAGCATAGTTTTCGGAACTAAAGAGCTAACGTATATAGCTATAGATGGAGATGATACTGTGTCAAGTGTGTTAGAAGCTCTCGGAGAGGATCTCTCTGATACTAAGCCAAAACTCAATAGTGCGAGTAGTGCTCAAATCGGCGAAGACATAATCCGAAATGGATTTTCTAAGCGAGATGGGCTTAAGAAATCAAGAAGGCAAAGCAAACACTTTGTTTGTACTTCATGTCATAATCTCGAGCGCGAAGATCCAGATCTAAGTTTATCAGACCCGCAGGCACGTCTCGATTACGTTATTGGCAAGGGCATACCATTCCTTCAGGGAACAACTATGTATGGTGCAGTAAACCGAACTTCGTTTTATAATGATGACTATTATAAGAAGTACGGAGATCTTATAGAACCTGCTAAAAATGATATCCGTGGAGCGATTCAACTGTGTGCACAAGAGTGCGCCCAAGGTCGTGAGTTAAAAGATTGGGAGATAGAGTCTGTACTTGCATATCTCTGGACAATCGAACTAAAAATAGACGATTTGAACCTTAATGCACAGGAGGTAGCGACGATAGAATCGGCGTTGAATAGCTCGACAGATCAGAATGATGCTGTCAGTTTAATTAGAAGCAAGTATCTGCAGGGCTCTCCTGCCACCTTTCTAAAGCCTCCCGAAGACCGTAAGGTCGGTACAGGACTCCCTGGGGACATAGACAATGGTAAGAAGCTCTATGATAGTAGTTGTCTTCATTGCCACTATCAGCAGAGATATTCGTTCTTACACTTGGATGACAATAAACTCAGTTTTAGGTATCTCAATAATGGTGCGTCAGGTTATAATAGACACTCATTGTATCAGGTAACCCGATTTGGGACCTACTCTCTATATGGCAAGAAGTCCTACATGCCTAATTACACAGGCGAGAAGATGAGTGATCAACAATTGGCAGACCTGCGGTCTTATATCCGGCACAGAGCATTACAGTAGAAGAGCGGAATCATATCATTCTTATATTATAGCCCTTTAGGCCAATAATATATAGCCTTTGGGACACAAGACTATGGGAAGAGGTGATATTTCAAGGTCGGAATTGTGATAAATAATTCTATCTTCATGGCACTGCCAAGCCGGGGAATATTATGTCCATTAATTCTACAGAAAGTACTTCTCAGAGTCTAGAGACCAGTTTCGTTCCGTCTATAGTCAAATCTCAATTTGCCCAGTATCCGAACTGGAAGATTGGGGATTCATTAGAGCTAGATCATGCGGCCGTACTATGGCTAGATATTTACAACTTCTCTCCGCTGTGCAATCGCCTTATGGATGATAAGAAGGAAGGCGTAGAAAAAATTACTCGTATACTGAACAAACATTTCGATTATCTATTAGATGAAATTACCAGCTATGGAGGACAACCATGGTTTTTTGTCGGAGATGGCCTGATGTCTGCCTGGACTTGTAAGAAGAATGAAATAGGGCAGCATCTACAGATGGCAGTAGCTTGTGCCAATAAGATTTTGTTGCATTGCAAGTCAGTAGATGATGCTAACAATCGCCTATCATCGCACTACAATATTACACATGGTAGTTGGACTATGATTGAGTTAAATAGTACCAGGAAAAAGAAACTATTGGGGTTTGGTGGAGAGGTGTTTGAATCACTTAAACTTCTCTCGCTCGAGCGAAAACCTAACAATATCCTGATCACAAATGACGCATTAGAACTAATAGAGCAACCCATTGAGCATAGCAGATTGAATGCGCACAGTTCTTTAATTCTCAGCTACCCCAATGTAAATCCACTGGGCAGAACTTATGATGAATCTCTGGATCAAGAAGTCGTTCAAAAATTAAAAGCCTTCATCCCGGTTACACTATCTTTTCCATTGAATAAGGAGCGTTTAAAATGGAGTGCTGAAATACGACCCGTGACGAATATATTCGTCCGGTTACGATATGAAGGAAATTACTCCAACGGAGCTGATCTGGTGGGATTAAAGCGCCTGACAGACTCGACTTCGGCCATCATATCTAAGCACGGTGGAATATTGTCACAAGTGTGGAAGGATGAGAAAGACTCAAACATGTTGATTTGTTTTGGGCCGCCTCCTTCATCTCATCGAGATAACCCGATCCGAGCCGTACGTCTAGCTATGGCTCTGCTGCCCATTATTAGAGAGTCTGGTTTTCATGTCGGAATTGGAGTCTGCACAGGAAAGGCCTATTGTGGTCTTCTCGGAAATGAATTATTTAGGCAATACACTACTATTGGAGATTCAGTCAACCTAAGCGCAAGACTGTCAAATGTAAAGGACAATCATATTTCTTGTGGTCCATATACCTATGCCGTAACTAAGCATGTAATAGATTATGATGGACCATCACTTCATGATATCAAGGGACTTGAAGAACAGGTAGCTGTATACCTACCTAAAGGGGAACTTAATAATAAGGGCGAAACTACAACAGCACATGAGACGATCGGCCGAAACCAAGAATTATCTGCTCTCAAAGATCTAGTAGATGATGTTCAGGATGGACAGAATCATCTGGTCATATTGGTAGGAGAGAGTGGCATGGGCAAGAGTCAATTACTTGGGGATTTGAGTAGGATTGTAGCGAACAATGACAACCTAAATCATTATTTAATTACTACGGACAGTGTAAATAAGGATGTCCCGTATAGACTCTGGAGAAGTGTATTTGCCGATATACTCGGGTTTAGTAATATCAAACCTGCTCATCTGCAAAATGAGATCATCAATGGCTTGGAGCAGAAATATGGAGATGATGCCACCTTCCTCAACATTGTATTACAGACGTCCATAGCGGAGAATGACAAATTTTTGAATCTTACAGCCGCACAGAGATTACAGGCTACGCATGACTTCCTCTTATCAATCCTTCGAGAAGCTTGTACAGAGTATAGCCTCATACTCTTGATAGATAGATCTCGATGGACAGATGATAGTTCATGGCAGTTACTTAGTGCTGCCCTGAAGGAGGTTACCGGATTAATGACAGTAATGACTCTACTTGACGTAGATGCATTTCCTAACCCCTTAGAGGAGTTTCAGTCTGCCAACGCCATAAAACAAATCAAGCTTTCTTCATTGGACAACACAACTATCAATAGGATACTCTGTAGAGAGTTAGGTGCTGATCAGATACAAGAGAGCTTATTGAAGCTAGTAAAAAAGAAAGCCAAGGGAAATCCATTTTTTAGTATCGAATTATTAAACTCTCTTAAAGCCCAGGACTTATTAGCCATAGATGATGGAATATGTAAACTCATAAAAGGAGCTGCGCTCGACGATATAGCACTCCCTGAGACAGTAAGAGGTGCCGTAAGGATGAGGATTGATTCTCTGACGCCAGGGTCGCAACTGTCACTTAAAGTAGGTAGTATAGTGGGTGACCGATTTAGTAAGGAAATCGTTAAGAATATTTACCCAATAGCTACTGAGAGAAATAGCGTTCCATTATTCTTAAATGACGCAAGAAAGTCTGGATTTATCAAGGAGATGCCTGTTGACAATATATCTGGTTACGGATTTAACAATAGGGCAACCGCAGAGGTGGCCTATGAAATGACACTCGCTGAACATAGAAGGATCCTTCATAAAGCAAGTGCTGAGTGGTACGAAGAGAAGTTTAAAGAAGCATTGCATCCCTATTATGTGCTATTGGCACATCACTGGAAGGAAGCAGGCAATAAGATTAAAGCCTCAGAATATTTAGAATTAGAGTGCCATAAATTAACAAGTGCAGCTTACACTAAAGAAGCCATAGAATTCGGTATAAAGGGGCTCAATCTATTTGATTTTGAGATCAATCTTGATCCTGCAGTTATAGAATCTCAGATTGGTGAAGCATTCGGTCAAGTACAACAGATAGTAGGTGACAAATCTATTCAGGACTTTTATAAGATTAAGAATCTTGAAGATCCTCTATTAGAGAGATTTATAGTAATGCTGACGCATATAGCACCTAATATGTATATCGGTGGGCGATTGGATATTTTTGCATTGCTCTCTGTTCTTGGAGTAAAGACTTCTTTGGAGCGTGGTGTGTCAGATGCTACAGCAGATGTATATAGTATGTATGCCATAGTATATAGAGGTGTGACAGGAGATAGTAAGAGTGCCTATGAATGGAGTAGTCTCGCCATGGATATTGATGACAAGTTCGGCGGAAAATTAAGATCTCGGATCTGCCATGTCCATGGATGGTTTTTAAATCATTGGATGAGACCTATAGAGGAGACACTTGTTATCTCACGAAGAGGCATAGATTCGGGCATTGAAAATAATGATGTAATGTTCACATGTTTCAATCTAGCTGGATATGTAACCTTTATGAACTTTGCTGGCAAGCATGTGGATGATGTTATTAAAACAGGTCGTGAACATTATAAAATAGGTGCTAATCGAGTAAGAAACTCGGATTTTCATACCGTCTTAGAAACACAATATGCCAAGGCACTTAAAGGTGCTACAGTTGCTAATACAGTGTTAACGGATGATGAATTTGATGAACAAGAAGATCTGGCATACATCACTGAAACGGACTTCATCAATCAATCAACCTATTATAAGGTAGCAAGGCTTAAGATGCATACGCATTTCGGTGAATGGTCAGAGGGCCTTGAGGCAGTAAGAGATGTACCAGAATTGTATGCTACCATTGCCCATCAAATTGCCGAGATTGAATATGAATTATTCGGTGCCATTGCAGCATTCTATTTAGCTGAGAAAATCGAGACGGATTCTAAAAAATTGCTCGGGCATGCGGAGGCGTCCCTAGCCAAAATGCAAGGATATGCGGCGTTATGCAGCGACAACTTTGAACAGAAAGTTATGCTCCTGCAAGCCATTAAAGAAGGGCTTTTTGGTTCATATGACAGGGCTCTAGAATTATTGGATTCCGCAGCAATCGTCGCAGAAGGTCATCACTTGCTTAATGATAAAGCGCTAATCTTAGAGCATAAACTGAGACTACAGATTCATCATAAGTTAAAACCTACAGCCCTTAAAAATGCGCAGAATGCTTGGCAGGCTATAGGGGCTGAGGCCAAAGCGAATTATCTGATTTCCCTAGTCTAAGTTTCTGAGGTCTCCCTACTCATCAGTATAGTATTGGAGTGCATATCTGGGCCTATACCCATCAGTGTGCAATAGTCCTGTGTGATGAGCTTCCATTTGTCAGCATAAGCAAAATTTACAATAGTGGTGGCCACAGTCATATTAGCAAACGTCTTAAGCGTGTCAATAGCTTGGGCCGGTTTGATCTCTTTAATCCATGGTTTTATCAATTGAGCAGAGGACTGGTTAGGGAACAGCGTAATCTGATCTGAGGTAATATTATTTTTCTTCATGACATTCAATACAGATGTCGCAGCGGCTTTTATCCCAAATTCTATAAATCCTTGCTTGCCCAAATCTGTAATGTGAAAATGATGATCAGAATATAGAGAAACCTCTCCTTCATTGACCACATTCATATCGAATTTGTCACCAGAAGTGTACATGCCACCATAATAGGTGGTATCAACTAGCGTGCATGAATCCACAAGAGTCCACTTAGTGATATCATCACTTTTTTGCATTACTACAGCGCCGGCCCCATCGCCTGCGCTAATAGCTTCGGGCGTGTGATAGTCTACATTCCTTGTCCAATTTCCTCCTACGCATATGAGTATAGTCTCGGCGCGGCCCGCCCTGATCAGAGCATCTGCCATCAGCACACAAGAGTTAAAATTAGAGTAGACATTGCATACCGGAATAGGCCAACAGCGCTCGGGCAATTCCAAATCACGGTGCAATTGAGACAACACATTTGGGTTGATATATGGACTGATTGAGCCTGCACCTAACAACAGATCGACCTCGCTGGTCTGGGTGCCTGCATCCGTCAGTGCTTTTATGCACGCTGGCAACATCAGTGTCATTAAGGTCTCGCCAATATTGAGAACCCTCCGCTGTTCATATCCCTGAAACATATCTGTGCCACGGGGTTCATGCGTTTTCAACCAATCAAAAATCGGATCGTCATTAGTTCTGATTTTAGCTGGCACTGAAAATCCGTACCCTACAATGCGTGGTGTGATCTGTGCGCTATGCTGTGCTTTACTAGGTTTTGTTTTAGCTGTTTTCGCCATCTTGTGTGAGCCATTTTGGATCGGGTATACCGAATTTAGATAATACAAGTTCTGCTGTTTCAAATGCACCCTCTACCCAGGTCTGTGTCTGAGAGTAGGCTTCTCCACAGATGTAGCAAGGGACATCGTCTACAGGTTGTATAATTGATTTCATTGTCTGAGTAGAATTATATCCTGGATTCCAAAAGTGAACCGCCCCTCCATATGGATCATCAGCCCAATCTTTAAAAGCGGCCTCGATCGGTCTAGGGACATCTGCGATATCTACTTCGTGCATTACACATAGTTGACGATGCATTTCCTCTACCATTTCGGCAGGAGCTTCACTGATTTTCCAGTTGTATTTCAGCTTTTCTTCCCATGGGTTCTGCTGAGCTTGTGCAGCCTCAATTTCCTCTGCATAAGGCATCACCTGACGTTTAAATTTTCTGGAGGAAAACATTGATTCAGCATCTCCTGGACCTAGAGGGATATGCCTTAACCCACCCCAGAAGTCAGAGCTCTTAGCGTCGTTGTAGACCATGATAATCGAGTTAGTATTTTCGGGATGAGTCTTATTACCTTTTTCTGTTGCCCAATAGTAACACTGTCGCACAGGGGTGTCAGTTAGAGACCTTCCCTGCGTTACGCCCAGTTCCTCCCACCATGGATATGGGTAAGCGATAAACATCTTATAAAGATGTATGGGCTCAACAGCATCTAGGAGGAATCGAGTTTGCTTGCCTGTAGGAGTATTCCAATCCAATACAGGTCCTCGTCTATCGAGTAATTTAATGCTACGCTGAGGCATAGCTAGCACAACTGCTCGTGCAGTGAGTGGGTTAGTGAGAGTATGGAAATCTAACTCTACACCTAAGCTTCCGTCATTTAATTTTAGTGAGTCAAATCCCTTGAAGTGCATATTTGTTAGGACATCTCCGCCAGCCTGCTCAAATTGCTCCTGTAGCATCCATAGCATAGAGTCATATCCTTGATCAAGCAAGTAATATTTCACACCTGGAACAAAATCGAACAACTCCACAATCGTATCAACTGCATTAGTATTAAATCCTAAGCAGTCATATCCGACTGTAGTTATAGCAATCTGATAGGCTTCATGGCTAAGTACTGGAGCGATAAGATTCCAGAAGCCCACTTCATAAAGTGGAATATTGCTGTCCTTCGGATCTTTTTGTTTCATTAACCAGTCTCGCAGCTTGTCACCACTGAGATTTTGTTCTTGGATCTGTGGAAATATTTTCAAGACGGCATAACCCAGAAAGTTCGCCGCTGTATTGAGATAAGGGACCTTATTTAACCATTCGTTTTCTTCTTCCGAAAAATGATATGGTAGATATTCTGCACTTGATAGATCTCCCGTTCTTAACCGCTGTCCTCGTAAGTAGCAGATATTGTTGGGTTCATCTACGGCTTGCTCATGTACAGGAAGTTTCAAGTGATTCTGTACTAATGAGGCCACATATCTCTGCGAGGAGACAAACCTCATTCCTCCAATTTCGCAAACAGTATCTGGCAGTCCAGGAGCACGGGCTGATAACACTCGTCCTCCTATCCGGTCACTCATCTCAAAGAGCCCAATTTTAAGACTGCCCCTTTCACTAATCCAAGTTTTAATTTGCTCAGATGTCTCTGCGCCATCCAATAGCATTCTCCAAGCAGTGTAAAGCCCTCCTGCGCCTCCACCTATCACTGCGACGTCATAATCTGGTAAATTGTCTGTGTTCATTTTCTATTATTTTTGGTTGATGTTATAATTGTTTCAATGAGTTGGTTTTGGGCCATACATAGGATTGTAATAGGGTGGTACCATCTTCTTATCTATATAAGCTACGATTACTTGAGGGATACCCTCAACATTGGCTCTTTGGAGCACTGTCGGCATAATCTTAATCAGATCCAGCGGGCTGTGCACGGCATGAGCCTCAGCACCAAGACCTCGAGCATAGATTTCTAAATCGGGGTTACCTAGTTCATATAGTTCATGCCATATATTCGGGTCCTCAGAATCTGGCTTATAATGTTCCATCCCTTGACTCACCATGGACAGATTATTATCGCATAACACGAGCCAGATCGCACCAATATTATTCTGACGGGCAGTTGAAATCTCACTGCCTTGCATCATGAATGATCCATCTCCTGTGAATGCTATACAGGTGGCATCGGGGCATCCGTGCTTGGCACCAACTACAGCTCCTACAGCAAACCCCATAGGACCCATTGCCAGAGAAGTAAATATTTCTGTAGGCTTATTAATCTCAAGATAATGGACTGACCATCCGACACAATTGCCGGCATCAATAAAAATTTTGGTGTTGTCTGGTATAGTTACCTGCAGAGCTTTCATAAGCGCTTGAGGCTGTACCGGACTCGACTCACTATCGTATGCTTCTGGGTTAAAGAATGGAGAATAGCTCTTTTTGATTTTAGCTATGTGTTTTTTTCGAGTTGCAACTTCATCTGGATTTGGGGGTAATGCCACCATAGGATCTGATAGATCTTTTATGAATGCACTCGCCTCACCGACTATGCCATGGGTAACTTCAAAAGAGCGCGCAATGATCCTCTGATTAGCATCTACTTGAATAAATGGTGCATTCTGTCCATGTGGGATTAGCATAGGTAGCCACTTGTTAGTAGACAACTCTCCTAGCTGCGAACCGAGGACGAGTAATCCATCATAAGGGGTATCCTCATCCGACATATAGTGATAAGGCCACATGCAATTAGCCATTCCATATACCCGGAGAGACATAGGGTGACTTTCGGGGAATATGCCTTTGGCATCGGCGGTGGTGATAACAGGTATAGCTTGAGTCTCAACAAAGTCTAGCAAACACTTGTAAATGTCTGGATCTCTGAGGGCTTGACGGCACCCATTGCCCAAGAGTATCAAAGGCCTCTTACAACTGAGCAATGCCTTCACTGCTCCCGCCACTTGCTGTAAAGGAGCTCCGGAGAAATGTGTCCTATACGAGGCTGGGTTGGTTGGCAGTTCTGCAGACCCAGGAAGTAATCCCACCGTCACATTCACAGGTAAGGACAGATGTGCTGCCTGCCTAGGCAGAGAGTGCGCATTGCGCATCGCTTGCCTAATGAGAGTCTCTGCACTTAAGGGGCTATCAAGAGAAGCGCTAGAATACACAGCAGCCTTATATACTTCATTAACATCTAATGGCGCATCTACACCTTCTTGGAGGTATCCTCGACCATTGAATTGTTGATCTATTTCTCCAGTTATTAATAGAAGAGCTGAACCGTCTGCCTGTGCATTCATAACACCTGTCAGTGCGTTAGTAGCGCCGGGTCCAGTTGTTACGGCTACAACACCCATTTTGCCCGTTGCCCTGAAGTACCCATCTGCCATGTATGCTGCTCCTGTCTCTTGTCGACAGATCACATAGTGTATGTCTTTATGATTCTCTTTTAGATTAACCAGTAGATTCATGAGTCCTCCTCCAGGTATTCCAAAAATATGCGTTACCCCCTCAAGCTTGAGATAATGGATTAGAGCATCTCCTACAGTGATCTCTGTGGTTGAAACAGGCTTGGAGGAGTGTTGATTATCGGATTGATGCATAGTGCTATGTCGGTTTTTATATTTCAGTTATTTGATGACTATAGTCATAGAAATCTCTACACAGATATTAAATGCGAGTGTATTCGTGCCAAGAGCAGATCTTGTATGTCTTCCCTTCATGCCAAATATTTCTACCATTAGATCAGAGCAACCATTGATTACTTCTGGTTGCTGGAAGTACTTGTTGGAACTGTTGACGCTGCCATCAATATTTAAGATATAATCTACTCGGTCGAGTGTTTTTATAGCGTCTCTGGCCACAAGGAGCAGATTCATACCGGTTAATCTTGCGGCTTTATAGCCCTGCTTGGTACTTATGCTTTTTCCAAGTTTCCCGACGTACTGTTTTGGAATTTTTTCGCCTATGAGCGGCCCATTTCCTGCAAGAGTGAGAATTTTTCCTCTCCGTCTATAGAGGATGTAGTTGGCGCCTTTGGGCACACTAGGAGTAGGAGGAATCCCCTTTAGGGACATGAATTTTTTGTCGTAAGACATTTTTTGGTTGTTTTACAGTTTTGCAGAATATAATTATTGTACCAGATAGATCGATGCTCTGCTATTGGCAGCATAATTATGATCTTTATTATGCAACTAAATAAAGATCAGTCCAATATAATAATTAACATGATCTATAGCCTCTTTCTGAGCATAAGAATATTTTCGTTTAGTCATTTGTCGATAAAGTAGGCTTCAGGAAATATTTGTAACTTTTCGCTGTAGTTTATATCTATAATCTAATTGCTACTACAACCGAAAAATACAGCTATGTCGACCAGGACTTACCTCTCTAGATTGCTCTATTGTCTATTAGTGATTCAATTGTCTCAATCTGTTGCTTGGAGTCAAAAAACTATAACAGGATTTGTAACAAGTCAAGAGTCCGGAGATCAACTTATTGGTGCAACCGTATCAGCATATGGCTCTACTCAAGGCACTATTACCTCTGTTGACGGATCTTATGAATTGACCCTGTCTGATCAAGTTGATAGTCTGGAAGTCAGCTTTGTTGGATTTGACCCACGGGTAGTCGCTATAGGAGAAGACAATGTGGTTAATGTTGCGCTGGAGTCAGGTGTCAGTTTAGGAGAATTCTTAGTGACAGCAACTCGCCGAGCCTCTAAAGTTCAAAAGATAGGAATAGCTGTCAATGCCTTTAACAGTGTTCAACTTAGGGATAATGGCGTAGTTTCAACAGAGGACCTGAGTGCTGTGACAGCTGGATTGTCTATTACTCGAGCAGGGGGCGCACCAGTTGCAGGCCTCATAGCTATACGAGGAGTGGCACAAAATGATTTTGCTGCCCATCTTGAATCAGCCAATGTAGTCTTTAGAGATGACGCTTATCAACCATCTAATGCATCTAACTTGAGGACACTTTATGATATCGAAAGGGTCGAGGTTCTCAAAGGTCCACAAGGCACTTTATTTGGCAGAAATGCAACAGGAGGTCTTATCCATATATTGACTAAAGATCCGCATTCACAACATGAAGCTTATTTAGATTTACAGCTGGCAGAGTTTGGCACGTATATCGCTGAAGGGGCTGTCAATCTGCCAATTGGCGATGAGTCGGGCTTTCGATTATCTGGATATCTACAGCACAATAATGGTTATATAGAGAATAGCATAGGTCTCGATCAAGGCGAAAATGACACCAGATCCTTAAGAGCAAAGTTACTACTTAAACCATCAGATCAATGGAAGATAAAATTGACGGGTGAGTACTATAGAAATTCACCAAATGTTGCAGGAGGGGCTTTCCCTACTGGAGGAATGGTTGGCACTGATGGACTTGGCGTGTTTCGCACTGGCACGCCTAATAATGATGCGGGCTATGTAGATGCTGACGGGGATGTATTCACAGGAGAGTTTGACTTTGATGGAATCTATGAGAGAACAGATTGGTCCTTTATTTCGGATATCTCGTATAAGACTGGAGCTTGGGAGCTTAAGTCCATCAGCTCTTACAACAATGTGGATGTACCCTATGAGGAAGACAATGACTTGACGCCATTTGATATCGCTATTTTCAGACAGGCTACAAGACAGAATTCATTCACTCAAGAGTTTCGCGCCAATGGTGATTTTGATCAAGTTAGACTGACATCAGGACTCTATTACCTTAATATTAATGGCGATTATTCTCAAGGCTATCAAATCAATAATCTGGGTAATTTTAACAATGCCCTTGGCGTACCAAGCACGATATTCGGATTCGATGAAGGCACTGTGCTCATTCCTTTCGGTCAAAATCAGTTTGCTGAATATACCCTAAACACAAATTCGTTATCGGCATTTGCCCAAGCTGAATTTGATCTTTCAGAAGATGTGACCTTGACGGGAGGATTCCGATTTACCTGGGACCAGAGAGATTATATCTATGAAAATTTTTGTGAAGTTGTTGGCGACGGTTCACCCTTGGGACCCTGCACACCTGGAGATCCTTCTACCATTGCTTTTGCTGGTAGGGTCACGGACGATCATTCCGATACTGGATTATCAGCACGGTTGCAATTGGATTATGCTGCTACCAAGAATTGGTTGCTCTATGCCAGTTACAATCGTGGGTATAAAGGGTTTAATTACAACGCCGGTTTTGGAGGTGCAGCACAGGTAGACTTCGTACGATTCGATGGCGAGCAAATCGACGCTTTTGAAATAGGCAGTAAGTTGGATTTTTTGGATGGCAGAGGGAGATTCAATATCAGTGGATTTCATAACATATATGGCAACTATCAAGCATTTGATCAACGTGGTCTCAGTTTCATATTAACAAATGTAGATGCTACAATCCAAGGAATAGAGAGTGAGCTGACTCTTAGGGGTCCAAAAAGAATTCAAGGTAACATTGGTGTGGTTCTTTTGAATACTAATGTCGAGGACATCGACATTGGCGGAGAAGCAGTAGATCGGCGTGCTCCACAGGCGGCTAATTTTGAATTGAACTTTGGACTAAGCAAAGAATTCGCAATAGGCGATGGAGCTATTAAAGCGGTGTTTAATGGCAACTATATTGGAGATTACTTTGCGCAACTGACTAATGCTCCAGTGACACTGGTGGGAAATAATTGGTTATTCAATGCTAGGGTGGGATATGTTCCCAAAAGTTACAAATGGGAGTTTTCGTTGTTTGCTCGTAATCTTTTTGATACGGCAAGATTACTCTATGCCTTTGATATCACCTTTGCTGGCAATGGGCTTGTAGAGCAGATTTATGGGAACCCGAGAGTGATAGGAGCACAACTGAAATATAGATTTTAGTGATAATTCTGATCTGAGAACACATTCATTAGC
>CAZAXY010000028.1:0-33808 GCA_964489125.1 uncultured Saprospiraceae bacterium | reverse complement strand
TTATGGCAAAAGTTGCAGAGACTTTTTTGAAGCTACAAGTTAGAGGTGGTGCAGCTAATCCTTCACCTCCAGTAGGACCGGCATTAGGTGCTAAGGGGGTTAACATCATGGAGTTTTGTAAGCGTTTCAACGCTAAGACTCAAGATCAGCAGGGTAAGTTGTTACCAGTAGTAATCACTGTTTATCAGGACAAGTCATTTGATTTTATCATCAAGACTCCACCAGCTGCAGTGCAGTTGCTAGAGGCTGCTAAGCTTAAGAAAGGATCTCCAGAGTCTAACAGAAACAAAGTTGGTTCTGTGACTTGGGATCAAGTAAGAGCTATCGCAGAAGACAAGGCGCCTGACCTTAATTCCTTTACTGTCGAGTCTGGCATGAAAATGATTGCCGGCACAGCGAGAAGTATGGGTCTTACGATCAAAGGTGATGCTCCGTGGGGATCCGCCGAGGCTTAAGAAAAATTATTATTAATCAGGGAGCTCAGTCATTTGAGCGTTAAGACCTTTAAAATTTTCAGAAATGGCAAAATTATCCAAAAAGAGAAAAGCGGCACTCGAGAAAGTGGATGCCGACAAATTGTACTCTTCACAAGAAGCCATGACGCTTCTCAAAGAAGTGAATTGCGCAAACTTTGATGCTTCAGTAGATCTTCACATCAGATTAGGAGTGGATCCAAAGAAAGCTGATCAAGCAATCAGAGGTACTGTATCATTACCAAATGGAACAGGAAAAGACAAAACAGTTCTTGTACTATGTACACCAGACAAGGAGCAAGAAGCTAAAGATGCTGGTGCGGACCACGTAGGACTTGATGAATATATACAGAAGATCCAGAAAGGTTGGACTGATGTAGATGTCGTAATTGCAGCACCTAATGTGATGGCACAGCTAGGTAGAGTAGGTCGAATCTTAGGGCCAAGAGGATTGATGCCTAACCCTAAAACAGGTACTGTGACGCCTAATGTTGGAGCAGCGGTTAAAGATGTGAAGGGAGGTAAGATCTCATTCAGAGTAGACAAGTACGGTATCATTCATTCTTCTATCGGAAGAGTGAGCTTCAGCCCAGAAAAGCTAGTTGGAAACGCTGATGAACTGATGGGCACATTGATAAAGATGAAGCCATCATCAGCTAAAGGAATATATATTAAGTCTATCAGTGTGGCATCAACAATGAGTCCAGGGATAGCAATTGATCCAAAATCTTTCAAATAGAAATATCATGACAAGAGAACAAAAAGCGACAGCAATAGAGGATCTAAAAGAATCCTTCAGCAATCATCAGTTTTTCTATTTGACTGATGCGTCTTCAATGACCGTGGAGCAGATCAATAAACTGAGAGGTCTGTGTTTCGAGAAAGGTATCAAGATGCAAGTGGTTAAAAACACCTTGGCGGTAAAAGCACTTGAGTCTTTTGACGCAGAAGAAGGCTATGCGCCATTATATGACAACTTAAAGGGACCTACTACTATTATGTTTTCTACCAATAGTAGTGAGCCTGCTAAGGTCATTAAAGAATTTAGAGGTAACGACGAGCGACCTATACTTAAGGCTGCATACATTGATAAGGATGTATTTGTCGGAGATGATCAATTGGATGTCCTTAAGGCACTTAAGTCTAAGGAAGATTTGATCGCAGAGATCATCTTAATATTAGAATCACCAATGAAGAATGTACTGGGATCCCTCAACTCAGGATCAAGTACTATTGGTGGATTATTGAAAGCGCTAGAAGAGCGTGCCGAGAATTAATTTGGCTTCCAAGCAACTATTATATAGTTTTTATATACGCGCCATTATTTATTAATTAAAAAAGAAAAAGTTAAATGGCAGATTTGAAAGAAATTGCAGAGCAGTTAGTAAACCTTACCGTTAAGGACGTAAAGGAACTTTCTGACATATTGAAAGATGAGTACGGTATTGAGCCGGCAGCTGCAGCAGTAGCAGTAGCAGCAGGACCAGCAGCTGGAGGTGGAGACGCCGGAGGAGGTGCTGAGCAAACTGAGTTTGATGTAATACTTAACTCTGCAGGAGCAGCTAAGTTAGCTGTAGTAAAAGAGGTTAAAAACCTCCTCGGTGTAGGTCTTAAAGATGCTAAGGCATTAGTAGATGGAGCACCAGGACCGATTAAGGAAAAAGTATCTAAAGAAGAAGCTGAGTCTATCAAGGCCGCTTTAGAAGGCGCAGGAGCTGAAGTAGAATTAAAGTAATTCTGCTTAGAGCGACTATGCTTATTAGTACTTTTCCGTACATACAGAGAAATATAGCTTTGTCAAAACGCAGGTTTTGACAAAGCTTTTCGTGCTTGTAGCACACGTGTTTTATTCTTTTTAAAGAATGTTCAAATTATAGACTAAATGGCATCTAACGGCACTATCACCACCCATACTAAGCCCAGAGTTAATTTTGGAAAAATCAAATTGCCGAGCAGTTATCCAGATCTTCTGGAGATACAGCTTAAAGGCTTTCAGGAGTTTTTTCAACTCGAGACGACACCAGAGAATAGAGGACATGAAGGACTCTTTAGGGTGTTTCAAGAGAATTTTCCCATCACTGATGCGAGGAATATTTTCGTATTGGAGTTTCTCGACTACTTTATCGATCCACCGAGATACGATATCGCAGAGTGCATGCAGCGTGGGTTGACCTACAGTGTCCCGTTAAAAGCCAAATTGAGATTGTCATGTAATGATGAGGAGCATGTTGATTTCCAGACGATTGTACAAGATGTATTCTTAGGAAACATTCCATACATGACTCCGAAAGGTAACTTTGTGATTAATGGTGCCGAGCGTGTGATAGTATCTCAACTACACCGTTCTCCAGGTGTGTTCTTCAGCTTAAGCTTTCACCCGAATGGGTCGAAGCTGTATTCTGCCAGAGTAATCCCATTCAAGGGGGCCTGGATGGAGTTCGCTACTGACATCAACAATGTGATGTACACCTACATCGACAGAAAGAAAAAATTCCCGGTCACAACATTGCTACGTTCTATAGGATTCGATTCGGATAAAGATATCTTAAATCTATTCGGCCTATCAGAAGAAGTAAATGTGACTAAAGCGTCACTTAAAAAGGCAGTAGGTAGAAAGCTCGCCGCTCGTGTGTTGCGCAAATGGACAGAGGACTTCGTAGATGAGGACACTGGTGAGGTGGTCACTATTGAGCGTAACGAGATTATCCTCGAGCGTGATATCGTCCTTGACGAAGAAAATGTGAAATTAATTGAGGAAGCTTCAGTAGAGACAATCATCCTTCAGAAGGAAGATATCGAAGAAGATCACTCCATCATATATAATACCCTACAAAAAGATCCATCGAGCTCAGAAATAGAGGCAGTACAGCATATCTATCGTCAGTTGAGAGGAACAGATCCACCAGATGAAGAGACCGCACGTGGAATTATTGACAAATTATTCTTCTCTGATAAGAGATATAACTTAGGAGAGGTAGGACGATATAAGATAAATCGTAAGCTCGAGACTAATGTAGATCTGGAGACATTGGTATTAACTAAGGATGATATCCTTGCGATTGTTAAATACCTCGTCCTGTTGGTGAATCAGAAAGCAGAGCTGGATGATATCGATCACTTAAGTAACAGACGTGTAAGAACTGTTGGTGAGCAGTTATATGGTCAGTTTGGTGTGGGTCTTGCAAGAATGGCAAGAACGATCCGTGAGCGTATGAATGTTCGTGACAATGAGGTATTCACGCCTATCGATTTGATCAATGCACGTACGCTTTCATCTGTGATAAACTCATTCTTCGGAACATCACAGCTGTCACAATTCTTAGATCAGACCAACCCGCTCTCAGAGATTACTCACAAGAGAAGGATCTCTGCCCTCGGACCAGGTGGTTTGAGTAGAGAGAGAGCAGGTTTCGAGGTTCGTGATGTGCACTACAGTCACTACGGTCGACTGTGTACTATTGAGACTCCAGAGGGGCCAAACATTGGATTGATCAGTACGCTATGTGTACATGCTAAGGTTAATAAGATGGGATTCCTTGAGACGCCATATCGACCAGTAACAGATGGCAAAGTAGATCTCGATGGGGATGTTCAGTACTTGTCTGCTGAGGGTGAGGATTTCAAAAAAATCGCCCAGGCCAATGCGCCATTATCTGAGTCGGGAGCATTCCAATCAGACAGAATCAAGAGTAGAGAGCATGGTGATTTCCCTGTACTCGAACCGAATGATGTCGAGTTTATGGACGTCGCACCAAATCAGATTGTAGGTGTTTCTGCATCATTGATTCCGTTCTTAGAGAATGATGATGCCAACCGGGCCCTCATGGGATCAAACATGCAGCGTCAGGCAGTACCACTCGTTAAGCCAAGTAGCCCGATCGTGGGAACAGGGATCGAGGCGAAGGTCGCTCAGGATAGTAGAATGTTGATCAATGCCGAAGGTGATGGAATCGTAGAGTATGTTGATGCGAATGAAATCGTCATTAAGTACGATAGAACTGAGGAAGAAGAGCTCGTATCATTTGATGACAATGTCAAGAAATATAAATTGACCAAGTTCAGAAGAACGAACCAGGGAACCTCTATCAATTTGAAGCCACTTGTAAGAAAGGGTGATCGAGTGACCAGAGGAAGTTTGCTCTGTGATGGTTATGCTACAGAAAAAGGAGAGCTGGCACTCGGTCAAAATCTTAAGGTGGCATTCATGCCATGGAAAGGATACAACTTTGAGGATGCCATAGTACTCTCTGAGCGTGTAGTTAAGGAAGATATCTTTACGTCTATACATATCGAAAGTTTCGAACTTGATGTAAGAGACACTAAGCTCGGGGAAGAAGAATTGACTAACGATATTCCAAATGTCAGTGAAGAAGGCACTAAAGATCTCGATGAGAATGGTATCATCAGAACTGGTGCTTGGGTAAAAGAAGGAGACATCCTGATAGGTAAGATTACGCCGAAAGGCGAATCTGATCCGACGCCAGAAGAGAAACTTTTGAGAGCAATATTTGGAGATAAGGCTGGTGATGTAAAAGATGCATCATTAAAGGCGAAGCCTTCTACTAAAGGTGTGATCATTGATAAACGTCTATTCGCAAGAGCTAAAAAAGACAAGTATCAGAAGGTACAGGAGAAAGAACTACTCTCCAAGCTTGAGGATAGACATATGGTTGCTCTCAATGAGTTGAAGACTATTCTCGTAGATAAGTTGATGACTCTCCTCAAGAACAGAAAGTCTAATGGAGTACGTAATATTTATAACGAACAGTTAGTACCTAAGGGCACTAAGTTTTCTAACAAGATTCTGAAAGACTTAGACTTTACGCAAGTAGACTACTCTAACTGGACTAATGACGATCACTCCAATAAGTTGATTGCTGCATTGTTACACAACTACAGCATCAAGGTTAACAGTGAGATCGGAAGATATAAGAGAGAGAAGTTCAATATCAGTATAGGTGATGAGTTACCTGCAGGGGTATTGAAATTAGCGAAGGTCTACATGGCCAAGAAGCGTAAGCTCAAGGTAGGTGACAAGCTCGCTGGACGTCATGGTAATAAGGGTATCGTAGCACGTATCGTACGTGACGAGGATATGCCATTCCTCGAGGATGGTACTCCAGTAGATATCGTATTGAACCCTCTCGGTGTACCATCACGGATGAATATCGGACAGATATTCGAGACAGTACTGGGTTGGGCTGGAGAGAAGCTCGGAGTGAAGTTCTCCACGCCGATATTTGACGGAGCATCTATTGGAGAGATAGATGAATATATCAAGAAAGCTGGTCTTCCTGAATTAGGACAGACATATCTATACGATGGTGAGACTGGAGACAGATTCCACCAGCAAGCGACAGTAGGGATTATATACATGATCAAGTTATCGCACATGGTCGATGATAAGATGCATGCCAGATCGATAGGTCCATACTCACTCATTACGCAACAGCCATTAGGAGGTAAAGCACAGTTTGGTGGACAGCGTTTTGGAGAGATGGAAGTATGGGCATTGGAAGCATTTGGTGCAGCCAATATCCTACGAGAGCTGTTGACAATCAAGTCGGATGATATCATGGGTAGAGCTAAGGCTTACGAGGCAATCGTAAAAGGTGAGAACCTGCCTGAGCCAAATATCCCTGAATCTTTCAATGTACTCATTCACGAATTGAGAGGTTTAGCTCTTGACGTGAAGTTGGACTAATTTTTTAATGAACAAATTTTAAAGGCCAGTAATATGCCATTCAAAAAGAATTTAAGCAGAAATAACTCGGATTTCAGTTCTATAACGATTAGTCTCACTTCTCCTGATGACATCTTAGAAAGATCGTTTGGGGAGGTCCTTAAGCCTGAGACAATCAACTACCGTTCGTACAAGCCAGAGAGAGATGGTCTCTTCTGCGAGCGAATATTTGGACCAGTAAAGGACTATGAGTGCTACTGCGGAAAGTATAAGAGAATTAGATATAAAGGTATCGTATGCGATAGATGTGGGGTAGAGGTAACTGAGAAGAAAGTACGTCGTGAGCGCATGGGGCACATCAAACTTGTCGTGCCAGTTGTACATATTTGGTTCTTCAAGTCATTGCCTAACAAGATTGGTTATCTCTTAGGATTGTCTTCCAAGAAACTCGAATCTATCATATACTATGAGAGATATGTAGTTATCCAATCTGGAGTTAAGGAGGAAGAAATCGAACACAAGGCCCTACTCACTGAGGAGGAGTACTTTGAAGTATTAGATAGCTTACCTCAAGATAATCAGATGCTTGATGACTCTGATCCTAACAAGTTCATCGCTAAGATGGGTGCGGACGGAGTTAAGGGGTTGTTGGAACGATTAGACCTAGATCAGTTATCATATGATCTGCGTCACCAAGCAGCTACAGAGACTTCACAGCAGCGTAAGTCAGAGGCGCTCAAGAGACTTAGAGTAGTTGAGGCGTTCAGAGATGGCCAAACTCGTATCGAGAACAAGCCAGAATGGACGATCATCGAGTACCTACCTGTCATACCACCAGAGTTGAGACCATTGGTTCCTTTGGATGGTGGGCGATTTGCGAGCTCAGATCTCAATGATCTCTATCGCAGAGTAATTATCAGAAACAATAGGCTTAAGCGTCTTCTTGAGATCAAGGCACCAGAGGTAATCTTGAGAAATGAGAAGAGAATGTTGCAAGAGGCGGTCGATTCATTATTTGACAATTCTCGTAAGTCCAATGCTGTGAAAGCGGAGGGTGGACGTTCGCTAAAGTCATTAAGTGATATTCTAAAGGGAAAGCAAGGACGATTCAGACAGAACCTACTCGGTAAACGTGTTGATTACTCTGGACGTTCAGTGATTGTTGTAGGCCCTAACCTGAAGCTACATGAGTGTGGTCTTCCGAAGGGTATGGCTTCGGAGTTGTTCAAGCCATTCGTGATCCGTAAGTTGATCGAGCGAGGTATCGTCAAAACTGTGAAATCTGCGAAAAAACTTGTTGATCGCAAAGATCCAGTGATCTGGGAGATTCTTGAGGGAATCTTGAGAGGTCACCCAATCATGCTTAACAGGGCTCCGACACTTCACAGATTATCGATTCAGGCCTTCCAACCTAAGTTAGTGGAGGGTAAAGCTATTAGACTTCACCCACTTGTGTGTGGTGCCTTTAATGCGGATTTTGATGGTGATCAGATGGCGGTTCACGTGCCATTAAGTCAAGGGGCTATTCTCGAGGCACAGCTATTGATGTTGGCATGTCATAATATGCTTAATCCACAGAACGGATCTCCGATCACGTTGCCATCTCAGGATATGGTATTAGGGCTGTACTACATCACAAAGCCCAAGGCTAATGCCAAAAAAGATGAGAAAGTATCTCACTTCTATTCTTCAGAAGAAGTGATGATTGCATATAACGAAGGGAAATATGACATACATGATAGTGTTACCGTAAAAGCTCTTGTTGAAAATGAGCTTGGACACTTAGTGCATGAGCGTATCACGACTACTGTAGGTAGAGTGCTATTCAATGAGCATATTCCAGAGGGAGTACCATTCGCAAATAAGTTGTTAACTAAGAAAAACCTTAAGAAGGTTATTGGTGATCTTATCGAAAGAACAGATTTTGCCGTTGCCGCCGAGTTCTTAGATAAAATTAAAGACCTTGGATTCTATTGGGCATTCAAAGGTGGGTTGTCATTCAACTTAGGTGACCTGATTACACCTACACTGAAAGAGACCACACTTGTAGAGGCTCAGAACGAAGTTGATGAAGTATGGGACAATTATAATATGGGTCTTATCACTTCCAACGAGCGATATAATCAAGTAATCGATAAGTGGACATTTGCAGATAACAAGATTACTGACACGCTCATGACTGAGCTAGCAGAACACAAAGGAGGGTTCAACTCCGTGTTCATGATGCTTGATAGTGGTGCACGTGGTAGTAAACAACAGATTAAGCAGTTATGTGGTCTCAGGGGCCTAATGGCTAAACCGAGAAAATCTGGTGATACAGGTGGAGCGATTATCGAGAATCCGATCCTTGCGAACTTCGTAGATGGATTATCGGTACTCGAGTATTTCATCTCAACTCACGGTGCTCGTAAGGGTCTTGCGGATACTGCACTTAAGACGGCCGATGCGGGATACTTGACGAGGAGATTAGTTGATGTTTCTCAAGATGTCATCATCATTGAAGATGATTGTGATACACTTAGAGGAATCGAAACAACCGCCTTAGTCGACAATGATAAAGTAGTAGAGAATCTTGCCCCACGTATTGCTGGAAGATATACTCTTGACGATATTCTTCATCCAGAATCTGAGGAAGTTGTTCTTAAGGCTGGTGAATATATCGCAGAAAAGATGTCTCGTGCGATCGAGGACATGGGTATAGAGGCAGTTACAATTAGATCAGTACTTACCTGTGAAACTAAGAAAGGGGTATGTACCAAATGCTATGGCAAGAACTTAGCAACTGGACGTATATCGGAGCTTGGTGATGCCGTAGGAGTTATTGCAGCACAGAGTATCGGTGAGCCAGGTACACAGTTGACATTACGTACATTCCACGTGGGTGGTGTCGCTTCAGTAAGTAAGACAGAGTCTGAAAGCGTTGCCAAATTCGATGGTGTTCTTGAATTTGATAATGTTTCGACTATAGAGTATAAGGAAGGTGATACTACTAATGATGTAGTCATCTCTCGTTCTGGTGAGATCAGAATACTGGAACCAGAAACGAAGAAGGTCCTTGCTAATATCCACATACCTTATGGATCAAATCTATTCATCAAAGGCAAGAGAAAGGTCAAGAAAGGCACGGTGATCTGTCAGTGGGATCCTTTTAATGCTGTTATCGTATCTGAATTCTCAGGTATTATCCAGTATGAATCAATTGAAGAGGGTGTTTCATTCAGAGCGGAGCGTGATGATCAGACTGGTAACGTCGAGAAGATTGTTATCGAATCAAAGAAGAAAAAGAAGGTTCCTACAATCAACGTCCTCGATGAGGATGGTGATGTAATGAGAAGTTACAACTTACCAGTGGGCTCTCACATATTGGCCGAAAACGGTGATAGCATAGTAGCAGGATCAAGAATTGCTAAGATTCCACGTCAATTAGGTAAGATACAGGATATCACAGGTGGTCTTCCACGGGTGACAGAACTCTTCGAAGCTCGTAATCCATCTAATCCTGCAGTAACAGCAGAGATAGATGGTATTGTATCATTCGGTAAGCTCAAGAGAGGTAACCGTGAGATATTCATCGAGGATGAGAAATCTGGTCAGAAGAGAAAATATTTGGTAAAACTATCTAAGCACCTTTTAGTACAGGAGGGTGACTTCGTAAGAGCGGGATCGCACTTATCTGATGGAGCAACATCTCCACAAGATATCTTGAGTATAATGGGGCCAAGCGGAGTGCAGAGATATATAGTTAATGGTATCCAAGAGGTTTATCGTTCGCAAGGTATCGGTATCAATGATAAGCATATCGAGACAATCGTTCGTCAGATGATGAGACGTGTCGAGATTGTTGATCCGGGAGACACTTCATTCTTAGAGGGCGAGCCAGTAGAGAAATATGACTTCTTAGAACAGAATGATTGGATCTTCGATAAGAAAGTAATTACTGAGTCAGGCGATTCCAATAAGTTGAAGCCGGGACAGATTGCTACAATCCGTCAGATCCGTGAAGAAAATTCATATCTCAAGCGTAATGATTTGAAGATAGTGGAATTTCGAGATGCCGTGGCGGCAACCTCTAAGCCGTTGCTTCAAGGTATTACTAAGTCATCACTGGGTACGGTGAGTTGGATTTCAGCGGCGTCGTTCCAGGAAACAACCAAGGTGCTAAGTACTGCGGCTATCAATGCGAAGCGTGACAGACTTGAAGGTCTTAAGGAGAATGTTATTGTTGGTAAGAAGATACCAGCAGGAACAGGATTGAGACATTATGAGCAGTTGAAGGTCACAGCTAAAGAGTATATACCTGAAGAGGTAGAAGAAGAAGCGGCTGAGTAATCAGTTTGACTCACAATAGAGCATAAAGGACTTTTAATCTGACGATTAGAAGTCCTTTTTTTATGTCTTGAGAATAGATAGATTTTTCTGGATATACTTGCCGAGGATGTCAAACTCCAGATTGACAGCATCACCTGCCTTTAGCGCTTTAAACGTCGTATGCTCATAAGTGTAAGGGATGATTGCCACGCTAAATCGCCCCTTAGTTGGGTTCACAACAGTCAGACTGGCGCCATTAATACAGATAGAGCCTTTTCTAATAACCAAAGCATCATGCTCAATAGGATATTCAATGGTGTACAACCAGCTGCCCTCGGTTTCAGTGATGTTGACACAAGTACCAGTCGTATCGACATGCCCCTGAACGATGTGACCATCCAGTCGACCATTCATTACCATACATCGCTCTATGTTGACTGGATCTCCGATTGACCAAGCACTTAATGAGGTTTTATCCATAGTCTCTTTAATCGCCGTAACGGTATGACTCTTGCTATCGCATCGAGTGACCGTGAGACATACGCCATCATGAGCGACGCTTTGATCCACCTGTAACTCTGCCGATACTGCAGACTCTATCGTATAGTGGTAGTTGGCTAATTCTTGTTCGATATGAGTTATGGTGCCTAAGCACTCGATGATCCCTGTAAACATGTAATAGATTAGATAATAATCTGAATGAATCCCGTCAAAACTTCTTCTATTTCGACAACTCCAGTAACTCGAGATTCGAATACTATACAAGTGTAGTAATAGGTGCCCTCCTCGAGAGTAGCGCCCTTAAGGTTAGTCCCATCCCAATCAATAGCCGGATTAGTTGTACGGTATACCGTTTGTCCCCATCGATTGTATACAACTAACTCTATCCTATCGATAAACCTATTGACAGTGGGGGTAAATAAATCATTGCTGTTGTCACCATTGGGAGTGAAGGTGTTCGGCAATTCATATGAAGGACAGTTGTCTACACAGATGAGTGGTGAAACATCACTGATGTTTCCGCCTTGATCAGTTATTTGTATTGCGTAGCAGCCAGAAATATTGTCTGATAGTATATGATCGAACGAACCAAGCGCGGCGTCAACTCTATCCAATTCGAGGAGTTCGCCATCCTCTGTTTCACTGAAGAGGATTATAACCTCATTGATATCATCAGCCTCCACGCAACCTTCAGTAAGCCCAAACTCCCATCTCACTTCATTAATGAACTCATCACCTTCTATCACTGATTGCTCACATGCAGTCGTTATTGCAACATTAGGTAAACATGGTGCTTCATTATCTCGAGGAGTTCCACACACTTGCTGAGAAAAATTTCTGAGAGGCGAGGGAAGATCATCAACTCCATAAGTGCCAACGCTCTCGACTACATAACAAGACTCTTCACCATTAGTCAATCCATCGATCCTAATACTTAGATCAGCAATGCTGTCGATAAGGATTTGCTGGCCATCTACAACTTCATAAATAAAATACAACTCGTTTCTCCATGGCACATCACTTTGCCAGCTCAAGACCAGGCTTTCATCGCCAGATTGCTGCGTTAAAAACACTGATGTTGCTGTAGCGCTTTCAGAGCTGAATCCGGTGGCATTCTCAAATCTTACTTGATAGGTATATGGATCATCAACAGTGTTTATTGGCTGATCTAGGAAGAGGGTGTCATCGGACAAACCAAAAAATCTTGTATCCGTACTTATTGATGTCGCAATGCCATCAAGCGCCGCAGGATTAAAACCAGTACCCCTTTGGAGCCCTATGCTAAAAGGACTATTGACCGCTGCTGTATCAATTTCATCAGGAAATGGTAATATCCATTCAGTTAGTATGTTGCCCGCGCTATTGTCTGTACGCTCCACAGAGACTCTGGTTATAAATGGTCGGTCTCTATTAAATAGTAGGCAGCTCTCCTCAGAAGGCAGACTACCTGTCTGGTTGAATAGATTGTTACTGCTAGTCAACTGAGCAAATTCCGCAACGACTCGATAGCAGTATATATCTGATTGATTGAGGTCGTCGTCAATCGCCTGATATCGACCATTGACAATATCATTGGTCAGAAAAATAATCTGTTCGTAGCCTTGTCCATCAAGTCCTCCTTGACAAGTGTCGATAATTATGTCACGAGAAGAATTGCGCCGCCACACCGAGAAACCTTGAAAAAGCTCAGTGTCAGCACAGGAATAATCTGAGCTCCAACTGATGAGGTTCGATACAGAGCTGATCTTTTCGGTTTGTACATCTTCTGGTGGAGGTCCTACAACTTTAATTCTCACAGTTCTTAGGGAGGATACGCCACCATTGAATCCTAAGAAATCATCGGTCACTCTAAATACTATCTGGTAGAATGTTTCAGCTATGTCGTCACAGGAAGTTTGCCACCTGAAAATTCCCATGTTGGGAGACCTCGATGGATTAAATCCAGTATTAAAGCTTACGTCTATTGAATCAAAAAGCAAGGGACCACCTAATGCTTCAAGAGTTAAATTTTGAGCACTATCAACATCAGTACCTAGAACCTCGAATTCAATGAGTTCGCCAGCCACGACGCATAGCTCATCAATCGTTTCAATCTCTGGTATTGTATTGGCGACTCGGTTTTCATCAAAGCATGCGGTAACGAGTATCTGCATATCCCTGATGATCTGATTTATGAGTATACCGTTTCGGAATTCCTTAATCAGGATGGTAATATTAAAGTCTCCTTGAACTGGAGGGCTGTCCCAAACAAAATCTCCTGTAATTGGATCTAAACTAACCCTATTACTATCCGATGGTACGATTTGATCTGGAAGAAAGTAGTTAGGAACTTCCATACCCTCAGACTGAAATGGGGTTATAAGTTCATATGCCAAGCTATCTCCATCAGGATCAAACGCATTAGGATTGTGAACAAATCGCTGATTAGTACAAGCAAAATCTATTGGAGGCTGTAGTAATATAGCAGAGCTGTTATCTCCTTGAAAGCGTCTGTCCAATAATGTGAGAGTGGTCTCTACATAAAACTGGATGTTAACAGAATTTGGAAAATCAATATTTTGTATACCTGCAATACGATTAGGATCTGCGACTGATAGTGTGAACTGACTACGAGTAGGATAAGTATGAATAGCTGTATAGATGTTTCTCTGTACATCATTAGGCAGTGGCTCACCATTGCCATTGATGCGAGGGACAAACTCGGAAGTGCCATCACCCCAAAACATCTCTAAACTATCTCGATCGGCCGCAAAACTACTCGTACGAGTGAAAGTGGTAATCGTCGCTCTAATAGTCAGATCATCAATCTGTTCGTAGGTGATCTCTCCAGCCCTATTGTGAGTCGCTAACAAGCTTGTCACACAGATAAGCAGAAGAATGGTAAGACTGAATATTTTACTTGTCATGTGCACATACCCAAGTTATGTCATTTTTTGACTTTTCGTATAGATATTAATTGGATGTAGGTAGAAGAAGTTCATGCGTGCGCAAAATGATCTCGCACAAGACATATTGATAGATTAAGAGCAAGTTGTTTTAGGCTTGTTTTTGGATTAGTAGAGAGAGGCACTTATCAAGGCTTTCAGTCCAATGAGGTATAGAATTGTCTAGTTCATTAGATATTTTATCAGTCGACATTACACTCCATAATGGTCGTGGAGCTGGAGCTCCATAAGCCTCAGTTGTTATTCCAGTAGTTGTACAAGAAATCTTTGCTTGTCTGAATATTTCTTTAGCGAACTCACACCAATTGGTGCTACCTGCATTACAATAATTGAATATTCCTCGAACATCATAGTTGTTATTAATTAACTCAAGAATTGTTGAAACCAAATCGCCAGCATACGTAGGAGCTCCTACTTGATCATTGACAACATTTAAAGAGTCTCTTTCTGCTCCAAGCCGAAGCATCGTTCTTACGAAGTTGTTTTGTTGAGCAGCATATAGCCACGATACTCTTAAGATCAGGTGATTTTCAATCTGACTTAATATTGACAGCTCTCCAGCCCTTTTAGATTTACCATATATCCCTTGAGGATTACAAGGATCTGTCTCAACTAATGGAGTCTTTTTATCTATGTGGTAGACGTAGTCTGTACTGATGTGAATGAGCTTAGCAGAAAGGTGATCTGCAGTTCGTGCCAGATTATTAGCACCGTGATCATTAATCTTGAATGTCTGTGCCACTTCTTCTTCAGCTCGATCTACCGCCGTATATGCAGCACAATTAATAATTACATCAGGTTTTATTTCACCTATTATCTCGTGAACCTTTTCTGCATCTGTAATGTCTAAGCGATCTCTCGAAAGAAAAGTAATGTCCAATTTAGAATCTCGCGTTTTCTGAAACTCAAGACCTAATTGTCCATTGGCTCCGGTAACTACAATCTTTTTAGCCTTCATATGCTTTATGAGCTCCAAATTTCGGTTGGGCAATATCCTTATCAGACAAAAGAAACCTCATGTCTATATCTGGCCATGTAATGTTAATCTCTCTGTCGTCATATCTTATACCGCCTTCATGTTCTTTTGAGTAGTAGTTATCGCATTTATAACCGAAGATGGCTTCATCCGACAATACCAAAAAGCCATGAGCACATCCTCTGGGTATGAGCAATTGCTTTTTATTTTCTGCCGTAAGTATTTGTCCAATCCAGTGGCCATAAGTGGGCGAATCTGGCCTGATATCCACTGCTACATCATATATATCACCGACTATTGCTCTAACTAACTTGGCCTGAGCAAACTCTCCTACTTGATAGTGTAGACCTCGTAAAACACCTTTTTGAGATTTGGACTCGTTGTCTTGGACCCAATCATAGCTCGAGTAGCTTGCTGGAAACTTTGATTTATTAAATGACTCAAAGAAGTATCCTCGGTCATCATGAAACACTCGAGGCTCTATGATCTTGAGATCAGCAATTGGGGTATCAGTAATGATCACTTTCTATTTTTTTCTAAAATACAAGGTCAAAGGTACACCTGAAAAATCATATCTCGACCTCAACTGATTTTCCAGATAGTTTTTATAAGCTCCAGTAATGTGCTTAGGATAATTGCAGAAGAAAGCAAATGAAGGAAAATGTGTTGGGAGCTGTGTCAAGTATTTGATCTTTATGAGCTTACCTCGATGTGCGGGTGGCGGGAACTTTGTAAGCATTTCGTCAAGGACCTCATTTAATTCGGAAGTCTTGATACGTTGCATCCTGTTGCGATACACGTCCATAAGTTTCTCGACGGCCTTAAATATTCTTTGCTTCTCAAGTGCCGAAATAAAAAGTACTGGAACATCATTAAACGGCGCAAGTTTGGACTTCAATTCGTGTTCATAATCTCTCGCAGTGTTTGTCTCCTTCTCCATGAGATCCCACTTGTTGACGAGCAGCACTACACCTTTCTTTCTTTTTGCAATTAATGAAAAGATATTCATGTCTTGTGACTCCAATCCCTGAGTGGCATCTATCATCAGAAGACAGACATCGGTTTCGTCGATGGATTTGACCGCTCTGATGACTGAGTAAAATTCTAAATCCTCGTGTACTTTTTTCTTCTTACGGATTCCTGCGGTATCAATGAGAATGAATTCGTGGCCAAACTTATTATAATGACTATGGATGGCATCTCTAGTAGTCCCTGCTATATCGGTAACGATATTTCGCTCTTCACCCAGTAGAGCATTGACTAAGGATGATTTACCTACATTAGGCCGACCTAAGATGCTAAATCGTGGAAGCTCGTCGGCCTCAGACTTTTCGACTTCTGGTGGCAACATATCTATAACAGCATCCAATAGCTCACCTGAACCGCTTCCTGTAATCGAGGATAGAAAGAAGGTGTCATCAAAACCAAGACTCCAAAACTCATTAGCAGCAAGTTGTCTTGTGCCATTGTCTACCTTGTTGACAGCCAGGATTGTAGGCTTATCCGTTTTGCGGAGCATGCGTGCCACTGACTCATCAAGATCTGTGATGCCGGTGGTAACGTCAGTCATAAAGATGATGAGATCCGCTTCGTCAATTGCAATTTGCACCTGTGTTCTGATAGCCGCCTCAAACACATCAGAAGAGTTACTTACGAATCCACCCGTATCTACTACATTGACAGATCTACCATTCCACTCCGTAAATCCATAGATGCGATCTCTTGTCACCCCAGAAATATTATCGATAATGGACTTGCGCTCCCCGATGAGACGATTGAATAGGGTAGACTTCCCTACATTAGGGCGGCCTACTATAGCTATGAGATTTGACATAGGTTGTTCTTACTGCAAATATCCATAAGATTTTAATGATCTATCGTCATCTCGCCATTTCTCTTTGATTTTTACATGGAGTTCCAAGAAAACTTTGCAATCTAAAAACCCTTCAATAGACTTGCGGGCATCAGTTCCGAGGCCTTTAATGGCAGATCCTCCTTTGCCTATTAAGATTGACTTTTGAGTTTTTCGGTTGACAATGATGTCTGCCATGATATGTACCATAGGGCCAGATCTAGACTGTTCATCTTTAAAGGTATGCACGATCACTTCACAACTATATGGTATCTCTTGATGATACCTCGTCAGTATTTTTTCTCGTATGATTTCTGATACAAAAAATCGCTCACTCTTATCAGTAAATTGATCCTTTGGGTAGTAAGCAGGTCCTTCGGGCAAGTGATTAGTGATCAATTTAAGAATGCTATCAGTACCTATTTTCTCTAGGGCTGAAATTGCACAGATGTGGTCGAAGGGTACCTGTTCAGTCCACCAGTTACTGAGTTTTTCTATCTGCTCATGATCTGAAACATCCATTTTGTTGATGATCAATATTTTGGGAGCCTCCACCTTCTTTAAATTTTTGAGCACCTTGGCATCTATTTCTGGAGTTTCTATCGTATCAGTCATGTAGATTAGAATATCTGCATCTTCTAGAGCAGACAGCGCAAATGTATTCATGGCACTCTGCATCTTGTAGTGAGGATCGGATATAATACCTGGTGTATCACTGAAGATTATCTGATAGTCATCTTCATTGATGATAGCAATGATGCGATGTCTCGTAGTCTGTGGTTTATTAGTTATGATCGAAAGTCGTTCTCCAATCAGTGCGTTGAGCAGGGTGGACTTGCCGACATTCGGGTTTCCGATGATATTGACGAATCCTGACTTATGCATATTCCGACATGATAGATTGTATGTGTACGTAAACGCCTCGTGGCTTCAACTTTTGCCATAGTATATCATTGTACTCTTCGCCAAGCATGACATAGTTTTTAAGATGAACAGAATTCATTTCATTGAGTACATGTTCGCGAGTATTGATAAAACAGACCCAACCATCTTCATCTTTGACGTCGTCATACCATTCTTCATAGTAACAATCGTCGTCAGAGTGAAAGTTCAACACATTGTCACATAGGATTATATACTTGGAGATGTCTTGCTTTAGGATGTGGTCAATAATCTCTCTCTTGAGATACATTACGTCATTATTAATACAATCATTCCACTCGCCCAGTAATTCAATTATGGTATATCTCTCCAAATAGTCCGTAAAGAGTTGCTTGGCATAGAGGGTAGGTGATCCGATATGATCCCATTGAGGGTGAATGAAATAGTTATAGATTTTCTGGCTATACTGAAACTCGCTATACTGTCGCCCATAAAATGGACTACTGCTATCCTCAGAAGATACATAGCTCTCACGCCAACGAAAATATGGTTCTATGTCATGCATTAAGGCATCCTATTGAAAACTGCAAAGTAGAACATTAATAATTAAGCCGCTCGATCAATCACATCATTATCCATAAGCTGAATTACCATTGTCTTGCAGGAAATATTTTGGCTCAATTTGATGCAACAGTATTGCAAGTAATGCCTTAAGTCTAATATATTTGCAGCACTGTTGCACATACATGACTAAGCTTAAGAAAAATATTGATTTGTTCGGACTGGTTTCTTCTAGTCTCTGTGCTTTGCATTGTGTGTCATTTCCTTTACTGATTTCTTTAGGATTTATAGGTACCATTGGGAGTTCTACCTCACATTTCATTACTGAGATGCTGGTTTTAGTGGCGAGCGTGATACTAGTGTCGTTGTCAATTTATAAAGGCCTGAAAGCACATGAGAGTGCCACTCCATATTGGTTCTTTGCCTTTGGATTAGCGGCTATTGTCATCGGATTATTCTGTACCTACCACCTGCTTATGGCTGCAGGGGGAATATCATTGGCGGTAGGACACCTGCTCAATCATAAATTACTTCAAGGAAAGTCTGTTCGTGCATAAAACACTGAGACTTCACATCCGTTAAGTTCTTATGCATGCGCTTAGGACACAGCAACTTCACCACAACTATGGGGAGCGAAAGATTAGCTTTCCGGACATCACTTGTGAACCTGGTGAGCATACCCTACTATTGGGCCCTTCGGGATGCGGAAAGACTACATTATTACAATTAATATCTGGCATACGAAGCAGCCAATCAGGCAATGTTTGGGTTGATAATACCCAAATCAATACGCTTTCTCAAGCCAGGCGTGATCAGTTTAGAGGGCAGCATATAGGTATGATCTATCAGAGCTCTCACTTCGTTAGGTCACTGTCGGTATTAGAGAATTTGGCTCTAGCCCAGCGTTTTGCTGGACAATCAGTTGATCGCACTAAGCTTAAGGCGCTATTAGACAAGCTCAACATACTCAATAAGGCCAATCAAAAAACATATACTCTCAGTCAGGGTGAACAGCAACGAGTAGCCATTGCTCGCGCCCTCGTTAATATCCCAGTGCTTATATTGGCCGACGAACCTACATCTGCACTCGATGATGAAAACACCAATGCGGTGTTCGATCTTCTGGTAAGCCAAGCGGATGAGGTAAATGCTACGTTGATCGTTGTGACTCACGATAATAGGCTCAAGTCAAAGTTTGATAAAAGGATAGAGCTATGAATCTAATTCAACTGAGCTGGCGTAGTGTTACAGATCGTCCCCTGAAGATGCTATTAAGTGTAATGTTATTTGCACTAGGAGTTGGACTCATCTCATTTATCCTATTGATGGACAGGCAGATTCAAGAGAATTTCGAGAGGAATCTGGCAGAAGTTGACCTGGTCATTGGCGCAAAAGGCAGTCCACTGCAGATGATCTTAAGCTCGATGTATCATATTGATGCGCCAACCGGTAACATCTCGCTGAAGGAAATCAGACCATTTCTCAATCCACGTCATCCACTGATTGAAGAGGCACTACCTATGTCAATGGGCGATAGTTACCGTGGCTATCGGATAGTAGGTACAGATCACAAAATCCTAGACTGGTATGATGCTGAACTAGCAGAAGGCGAAATCTGGAAGTACAATTTTGAAGTAACAGTTGGTTCAACTGTGGCGCGGGCACTATCGATTAGCATAGGAGACACATTCAAGAGTAGTCATGGTCTTGTTGATGATGAAAACCTTGAGCATGACGACGCTGAGAGCTTTGTAGTTAAGGGGATCTTAGAACCCACTGGTACTGTGGTAGATCAATTGATCCTCACAACGTCACAAAGTTTCTGGCTAGTGCATGATCATGAAGAAGAAGTCGAGGAAGTTGAAGAGGAACACAATCACGAAGAGCATGATCACGACCACCATGATCATGGTGATAGTCACGACCATGAGGGACATGACCATGCCCACGACCACCATGAGGACCATGCTCATGCCGCTGATCCATTGCCGTTGATGCAAGAAGCCGACGACAAAGAGATTACTTCATTGCTATTACGCTTTAAAGGGAGAAGTTTTCAAGCCCTCAATATGCAGCGCAGTATCAATGAAAACACAGATATGCAAGCGGCTACGCCTGCGATTGAGATTAATCGACTCTTTGCCATGATGAGTAGCGCTGAACAGGCACTCAGAATATTGGCTCTACTGATTATAATCGTATCTGCCATTAGTGTATTTATTTCTTTGTACAGCTCGCTAAATGAGCGCCGTTATGAGCTTGCTTTGATGCGATCTATGGGGGCGGGGCCGTCTAAGGTGTTTAGTCTGATAACATTAGAAGGGGTCATCTTAGCACTTATAGGAGCCATTGTAGGGTTGATACTTAGTCATGGATTGTTATACTTTTTTGCTGACCACTTGCGTGAAGCATATCGCTACAACTTTAGTGCGGGCAAGTTTTTACCAGAGGAGCTATATCTCATTATGGCTGCCCTAGTGATTGGCTTTATAGCAGCAGTTATACCGGCCTATCAGGCCTCTAAAACTGACATTGCCGAAACCCTAACAGCAAGATGACCTAGCAAGCGGTTATGAAATTCTTCCCCAATTTAATTTTTGGTTTTTAAGTCTACTCAAGTGATCTTTAGTTGCTTGGTGCTGTGCCTGTTCCAGATCTGGATCCTGCTGGAGTAAGATTAATGCAAGATGGCGAGCTGTTTCCATGATGGTGCGATCCTCTGTGATGCTGGCGATATTTAATTCTAATACCCCTGATTGTTGAGTCCCCGTTATATCTCCTGGGCCTCTCAATTTCATATCCTCTTCTGCAATAGCAAATCCATCATTGGTGCGACACATAGTATCTATACGGGCCTTCGCATATTTACTGAGACTGGTCTTAGTCATGAGTATACAATATGATTGATCCGCTCCTCGACCCACTCGACCTCTCAGTTGATGTAGTTGAGATAATCCAAAGCGCTCGGCATTCTCTATGATCATAACAGAGGCATTAGGGACATTGACCCCGACCTCTATGACAGTGGTTGCTACCATGATCTGAGCGGTTTTATTAACGAATCGTTGCATCTCTTGGTCTTTATCTTGAGGCTTCATGCGACCATGTACTACAGTGATCTGATAGTCGGGCCGAGGAAAATAGTTTAGGAGTTCTTCATAGCCTGACTGTAGGTTTTGCAGGTCCAGTTTTTCAGATTCGTCTATAAGAGGATAGACTACATAGATCTGTCGCCCCTTGGCAATCTCTTCTTTCATGAACTTGACCACAAAGCTTCGATGACTGTCATTGCGGTGTATAGTTTTAATTTCTTTTCGCCCAGGTGGCAACTCATCAATTATCGACACATCTAAATCTCCATAAGTAGTCATGGCTAGAGTACGAGGTATTGGAGTTGCGGTCATCACTAGTATATGGGGAGGAATTTGATCATTTTTTACCCACAGCCGAGATCTCTGAACTACGCCAAACCGATGTTGCTCATCAGTAACCGCCAGACCAAGATTGCTAAACTCTACTTGCTCTTCGAGGATGGCATGAGTGCCTACTAAGATGTCTATGTGTCCTTCTTTTAGGAAGCTCAGTAGTTCTTTGCGAACTCTACCCTTAACACTCCCAGTTAAGAATGCAACCTGAATACCTAATCCTTTTACCATTTCTGATATGGATTGATAGTGTTGCTGAGCCAATATTTGGGTGGGCGCGAGCAAGCATGCCTGATATCCATTGTCTATGGCTATCAGCATAGTCATGAGTGCCACGATCGTTTTTCCGCTTCCTACATCTCCCTGGAGGAGTCTATTCATCTGTACTCCACGGCCCATATCATGTCTTATCTCCTTGATCACTCGCTTCTGGGCTCCCGTAAGCTCAAAGCTCAACTTGTCTGAGTAAAACCTATTGAAGGCAGAACCGACTACGTCAAATGTCAAGCCCTTGAGTTTTTTGTCTCGTTGAACTTTATTATGAAGGATGATCATTTGCAAGAAGAATAGCTCTTCGAATTTGAGTCGATTTCTTGCTTGGAACAGCGCTTCACGAGAAATCGGTAGATGAATCCATTTGACACTATCAAACCGACTACAGATGTTAAGCTTCTCTACATAATGAGTGGGCAGAGATTCTGGCAAGTCGGTTTCTTGGAGGCGGTCCAAGATGCTTTTGATAATTTTTCGGCGAGCTCTGATTCCCAACCCTTTTTGATTGAGTTTTTCTGTGGAGGCATAGACCGGTAGAAATGGGTCACCCCCAGAACTTGCACTTTCAAGTTCAAGTTCTGGATGCGAAATGCTCTTTACGCCCCGATAGACCTTGACCTTACCATTGAGTATATAGCTGAGGTCGGGTTTCAACTTGTCTACCAGCCATTGTGCACCTTGAAACCAATTTAATTCTATGAATCCACTTGGATCTTTAAATGAACCAACCAAGCGAGATCCCCTTTTCATTTTTTTCTTAGAGATACTGATGATCTGACCTCGCAACTGTACGCTATCTCCATCCTTCGCATCCTTAATCAGTTGATAGGTAGACCTATCATCGTATCTGAAGGGATAAATATGTATTAGGTCTTCGACGGTTTCTACGCCAAGCTCACTTTTTAAAACCTTAGCACGATTTTCCCCAACGCCTTTGGTAAATTCTATTTTTTCTTTCAGTATGCCACGTGCTTTGCTCACCTCTCAAAAATAGACACTCTGCACTGACCTTACAATCTCACGAGTCTTATTATGTGCAGCATAACATAGCGCAGTGGTTAGCTGTATATTTGTGACATATATTTTTGAAGTTATGGAATCGAGACGGCAACTACAGACAGGAGAGCTAATAAAGAGGCACTTCAGCACAGTAATTCGGGAGCAGGGGAGCTACATCTATGGCAGTGAAGTGCTAGTATCCGTGACCAGAGTTATCATGTCTCCTGATTTAGGATTAGCCAAGATTTATGTGAGTGTATTTAACACTGAGGATAAGAATGCCGTATTGCTCTTAATGAATGGAGAGAAAGTGCGATTGAAACAACAACTAACACAGCGCATTAGAAAACATGTCAGGCGTATTCCTCGAGTAGATATTTATTTGGATGACACCTTGGACGAGATGTACAAAATAGATGAACTGCTCAACTCATTATAAGTCAAATGAACTATCTCAAATCCTTAAGAAAATCTGCTTGTGCCGGGTCTAACCTTGCCATAATATCATAGACTCTCCGCTGCTCACTTTTGACTGAATTTTTGAAGACCTCTAAGATCTCCGCCCGCTTGCTATTAGAAAACATCTGAATAATCATGCTGTTAGGATAATCGTCATGGACGATAGCAGCTTCCTTGATAGCACTAAACATAATTGCTTTGCCAGTATTGACATCTGCTTCTATTCGGTCTAAGCCTTTGCGATGATAATCATACATAGCTGAACGCAATTTTTGGACTCGTGTATTCAGCAAGTTTTCAATCATCCAAAATCTATTTCGATCACCGCCTAAAGAAGACCAATTTCGATCAACGCTCGAAACACTTGGCGGGACATTGGCCAAGATATTATTGGCCGTTCTAAAGTGCTCCTCGCCACCTAATAAACTGAATGAGTCATAGTCAAAGCCCAATATGATATAGGCGTAAAATGTCAGAATAGCTGATAAATTATCAGTAAACTGACTTCTATTATCTCTCAATTGCTCACCAGGATTGTAACCGAACGAGATATCGCGATCCACATGATTAATCAGTGGAGATGTATATGTGCTATTGAAGACTGGTCGCCCAGAGCTGATATACATGTCCGCCGTGAAAGTATTGGCGGAGGGGTCATTGGTAATATTAAATTGTATCGACCCTTCGATGAGTTCTTCATTTTCATATTCATCTGAAGTCCATTTGCGATCATTATAAAACTCCTCGATGGCTTTCTCCAGCGCTACTAATGTTTGCGGATCCGCTTTAGAAAGTGATGGCGCATTGACTGTGACATCAATATTAAATTCTTGAGCCTGACAGTCGTATCCGACATATATTAAGACTAATAGAACTAGCAGAATGTTAATCAATCTTGTAGACATAAAAGTGATCAGCTTAATGAGACTAAAGCGTCAATGACATCTTGAGCTACGGCTTTCTTGGATTTAAGCTCATATTCATTAACAGTACCATCAGTATGGACGATAGAAACCTTGTTTGTATTGTGTTTGAATCCAGCTCCCTTATCCTTAAGGCTATTGAGTACGATAAGATCGAGATTTTTCTTTTTAATTTTCTTGTGAGCAGATGCAATTCCATCAGTAGTCTCTAAAGCGAAACCAATGGTTTTTTGATTAGATTTCATTTGCCCGCACTTATGAGCGATATCTGGTGTCCTCTCGAGTTCTACGCTAAAGGAATCGGAGGATTTTTTGATTTTATCTTCAGCCTTAAATTTTGGTTTATAGTCCGCTACTGCGGCACAAAAGATTGCCACATCACAAGTTGCAAATCGAGAGATGGTAGCATCATACATATCCTGGGCAGATACAACTGGCGTGACGTTAATCTTAGGATGATCTACTACGAGGGTTGTGGGCCCCAAGATTAATTCTACCTCAGCGCCTCGGTCAACACATTCATGAGCAAGTTCCAGGCCCATCCGACCTGTACTATGATTACCTATAAATCGAACTGGATCAAACGCCTCTTGGGTGGGTCCTGCAGTAATTAATACTGATTTGCCTATTAGATCTTGAGTGACACTTAAGGATTCAGTTAAGTAGCTAACAATATCTTCAGGCTCCGCCATGCGACCTGCTCCTGATAAGCCACTGGCCAATTCACCTATACCAACAGGTATAACGTGGTTTCCGTAGGAACCTAGCTTGTTTAAATTCTGTATGGTTGATCCGTGCTTCCACATATCAAGATCCATTGCTGGAGCAATATATACGGGGCACTTTGCGCTGAGATAGGTGGCTACAAGCATATTGTCTGCGATGCCATTAGCCATCTTCGCGAGTGTAGTTGCAGTTGCAGGAGCCACTACAAATGCATCCGCCCACAGCCCCAGGTCTACATGATTCGACCATGAGTCTTCTTTGATAAAATCAATAGAGACGTCATTTTTGCTAAGTGTAGAGAAAGTGAGGGCGGATACAAACTTAGTAGCTGTCGGTGTCATGATTATCTTAACTTGACATCCTGCCCTTATGAGTAATCGAGTAAGTACCACAGCCTTATATGCGGCAATGCTGCCACTAACCCCAATTACGATCTTTTTATTCACAGAAAAACTAAATTAGTAGTCTTGCTCTTCACGCTCCTGCTTATACTCATGCTCGAGTCTTAAGTCAAGAAATTCTGTCGTAGCTATCACAGTGGGGTTAGGAAGCTTCTCGTAAAACTTAGAGATTTCTATCTGCTCTTTGTTTTCTTGAATTTCTTCGATAGTATCAGTTGTAACTGCAAACTCTTCGAGCTTGCCGTGAAGTTCTGTCTTAATAGCTGTATTAAGTTGCAGTGCTCTCCGATTAATGATGTTGATCGTCTCATAGATATTTGAGGTCATCGCGCTCATCTCGCTGAGATTCCGCGCTTTAAGATTGGGATCAATACCTTGTACTTGGGTTTTAATATCAGCCATTTTCTAATTTATTTATTGCCTCACGGCATTTACTTTTATAATTGTTAACTTCTGGTATAAAGCCAGATTCTGGGTATCGTTTTACAAATAAATCACAGTTGGTGATTCCTTCCCTATATCTTTCTAGTTGTCTGGAGTAGATGCTCCTCGAAGCCCACTCATAGTAGGACTTAACGATCAAATATTGTGCCTCCTCAGTATATCCCGATCCAGGATAGTCCTTCAGCATATTTTCCAGACTTTGGATCGCAGAATTATAATTTTTCAGATTGTAGTAGAGCTTCCCAGATTCGAAAGCTTTTTGTTCTTGTTTCTTTCGTAACTCGTCGACATAACTATTAACTTCTTCAACACGATCGCTTTCTGGAAACGTATTGGCAAACAATTGAAAGGCGTCGATGGCAGCAGAAGAATTCGTTTGATCTAATTTATATCTCGGCGCTTGATAGTACTCAGACAATGCTGATAGATACATGGCCTCCTCACGATGTGGTGAGGTAGTATAGGTATCGGCAAAAGTTTTAAAGTAATGCGAACTCAAGACAAAATTGTTGTTCTTAAAATGAGTGTCAGCAAACTTGTAATTCAGATCTTCTGCTTGAATCTTTCCTCTATAGGCCGGGATGACCAATTCATACAGTAAGATGGCCTTTGAGTATTCGCCTCTTGACACTAATGTGTCTGCAGCTGCATATATTAGTTGAGGGTCATTACTTGTTCTCACACGTTCGTACTCTGACTTGCAGCTCGCAAGGCAAATGACCGAAAGCGATATATAAAGTATCCATTTCAACATAGTCCGCAAAAGTAGCCTTTTCCACTTCTATTATCAATTATATTTTTCTTAAGGAAATTGACAAGTGTTAAGGCCGACAAATGCGGGACAGGCCTCATGACTTGAGCAATCCTAAGTTGATAATGTCCTCTGCGATGGTTCGATCATTTGATAATCGAGGAACCTTATTCTGACCTCCGAGCTTACCTCGTTGTTTCATCAAGATTCTGAATGCTTCCGGTTTGAGAGGCCTTATAACCAGGGGCCTTAGTATTGCTCCAGCAATAAGATCTTCGTAGTATATGTTTTGTTGGCATAAGGCACGATCCAGATCCCTTGCCATTTTGTCCAGGTCAGGAGGGGATCGATCAAATTCGATAAACCACTCGTGATAAGGCCTATCAGCGTCCTGAGGATTGACTTGGGGTGCTACGGTGAATTCCTTGATAGAAGTGTCTTCAATGGATATTGCCTCTTGAAGAGCAGATTCAACCTCCTTAGCAATTACGTGTTCGCCAAAAGCGGATATAAAATGTTTCACCCTACCGCTTACTAAAATTCTGTATGGAGCTAAATTTACGAATCTGACCGTATCACCAATGTTATATCCCCACAGTCCAGCATTGCTATTTATGATGACCACATAATCTGTATCTAACTCCACTTCTGATAACATCACTCTCTTAGGGCTATCAGAATAAAAACTGTTGAGCTCAACGAATTCAAAGAAGATTCCAGAACTGGTATTAAGGAGTAGTCCGCTGTTATCTATTTGATCTTGAAATGCAATAAATCCTTCTGAGGCCGGATAGGTTTCCAAGCTATCAATACGCCCTCCTATAAGTCCCTCAATACTAGCCCGATAGGGTTCATAATTTACTCCTCCGTATACGAATAATTGAAGATTTGGAAATACTTGTTTGACGGTTGATTTACCGGTATAATTTAGCAGACGCTCAAAATACATCTGAACCCATGGAGGGATACCACTGATCAATCGAAGGTCCTGATCGTGTGTTTCTATAATGATGTCCTCCACCTTCTGTTCCCACTCTTCGATACAATTCGTTGAGAATGAAGGAAGCTGATTTCCTTTGATAAAGGACGGGATCTCGTGATTTACTATTCCTGACAATCTTCCAGTCTTTACTCCCGCTGTGTCTGATAAGGTAGGAGACCCAGATAAAAACATAAGCTTCCCGTCGAATATTCGATTGTTAGACCCGCAGGACGCATAATTCATGAGCGCCAAGCGTGCTGTCCCAATATGATTAGGTAAGCTATCTGAGGTGATGGGGATATACTTAACGCCTGATGTGGTGCCTGAAGTCTTAGCAAAATATTTTGGTTTGCCGCGCCAAGTTACATCTGAAACGCCATTTTTAATTTGATCAAAATATTCTCGCCCACCCTCATAATCAACTATTGGAACGGCTGCTCGGAACAAATCATAGTCCATATTAATGGAGAGTCCGTTCTTTCGACCATACTTGGTTTTAGAGCCATACAATAATAGCTCACGCAAAATATTTTGTTGATCTCTTAGAGGGTTTTTTCTGATCTGACTGACTAAGTACTGATGATACTTGATATAAGGATAGATGAGTTTCCCCTTCATCAGACTTCTTTTCCTTTTAAAGCGGACTGAATGTTGTAATCGAGAGCTTTCTCGGCAAGCGGTCTGCTAAACTCATTGAGGCTATCCATAGCATTATTTATATCATCCTTGGTTCCGGATTCTATTTGATGGATCAGCTCATTCTTTAATGTGTGGAGTTGCTCAATGTCCTCTTCTCCTAGCCATTGTCCATTTTGCTTGATGAACTTGTCTGTATGGCTTACTACATTTTGCCCTTCATTGCGAGCCTCAATCAGGGCGCGCTGATCCATATCATTCTGAGCATGGATCATAGAATCACGCAGCATGAGAGCCATTTCTTCCTCTGATATTCCATATTGGGATTTGATCTGAACTTCCGTTTCGACCTTTGAGCGCAACTCAGACGCTTTTACTCGGAGAATCCCATCTGCATCAATAATAAACTGAATATCGATTTTAGGCATTCCAGCTGCCATAGGAGGGATGCCTTTTAAGATGAATTCCCCTAATTTCCTATTGTCCCCCACGAGATCTCGCTCCCCCTGATAGACCGCTACTTTAAGATTAGTCTGTCCATCCACTGAGGTCGTATACTGTCGCCCTGCTCGGGTAGGAACCTTGCTGTTGCGGGGGATGATCGTGTCCATCAATCCGCCAATAGTCTCTATCCCGAGAGATAGCGGTGTAATGTCTAACAATAGCATATCGCTGCGATTGCCCGCTAGTATGTCCGCTTGGATTGCAGCCCCTAAGGCTACGACCTCGTCTGGATTGATATTGTCATATACTTCCTGCCCAAAGAATTCCGAGACCATGGTCTTAACAAGAGGTACTCTTGTCGATCCTCCTACCATGATAATAGAGTCGATTTGCTCTGTGGTCATCTCAGCATCAGATAAACTTGCAGCACATGACTCGATAGTTTTCCTAATTGTAGGCCTTACGAGATTATTGAACTCTGATAATGTTAAATCTAGCTTGATGCCGTTTAGTTCGCTCGTAAAATGATCTTGACTGCTCAATGACTTTTTTGCTTCTTCGGCCTTTAGTCTTAACTGCTGCCCTAACACCTTATCATGTATAACTTGATCGGAATCGAGCTTGGTATTGTCTACCCAATATTGTACGATAGCACTGTCAAAATCATCGCCACCTAAAAAAGTATCTCCATGAGTTGATAACACCTCGAAGATTCCTCCCTGAATATGCAAGATTGAGATATCAAAAGTTCCCCCGCCCAGATCATAAATGGCAACAATCTCTTCTTCCTTATCGCTCGAGCCAATACCATAAGCCAATGCTGCGGCAGTAGGCTCATTTACGATGCGCAATACATCAAGTCCTGCGAGTTTACCTGCATCACGGGTTGCTTGCCGCTGGGTGTCGCTGAAGTAGGCAGGCACTGTTATAACCGCTTTTTCTACTGACTGATCGAGTGTCTGCTCAGCAATTGTCTTTAATTCCTTGAGTATTGAGGATGAGAGTTCGATTGGTGTCAGGAATCGCTCATCAATTTTAATTTTGACGAGTTCGTCTTGATCTGTTTCCATTATTTTATAACCCATAGATGCTCTTACCTGTGACAAATCCTTGTAGGACTTGCCCATGAGTCTTTTTACAGAATAGATCGTTCTTGCTGGGTCACTCTCAAGATAAGATTTGGCGAGATCACCGACTATTGTGCTGCCATCTTCCGCAAGATATATAACAGACGGGACCAACTGATGCTTATTTCGCTCAGTTTTAAGTATCTCAGCCTGACCATTGACGATATATGCCACTAAGCTATTAGTTGTTCCGAGATCAATACCTACGACTGCAGGTTTTTGAGATTCACGCTCAATTGAGCCATCTTTAAGATTTATTGAGATTTTTGCCATTGATAATCGGTTGCTGATGAAATCAGTTTAAGCATCTATTTTTATCATAGATTACGACTAAATGATTAACCAGTTTTACGAAAATAAGATTAATCGACTCTATCTTTTTTTAGGTGGATTCTTTATAACCAATGCGCTAATCGCAGAGTTTATCGGGGCAAAGATATTTTCTCTTGAGAAGACATTGGGTTTTTCTCCATTTGATTGGGAGATTTTAGGTGTTGATGGCTTGGGATTTAATCTTACCGCCGGAGTTGTGCTCTGGCCAGTAGTATTCATCATGACCGATGTGATCAATGAGTATTTTGGATCACGAGGGGTAAAACTACTCTCATATATGACTGTTGGCTTAATTATTTACGCCTTCGTGATGGTCTATGCTGCAATCAATTTAGCACCTAACGATTGGTGGCAATCGACTAGTGGCTTATCTGATGCTGGAGGTATATTCGACATGGATTTGGCCTTTAAGAAGATATTTGGTCAAGGTCTCTGGATCATAGTGGGAAGTCTTATTGCATTTTTGATTGGTCAGATAGTCGATGTATTCACTTTTCATCGTATAAAAAAGCTAACAGGAGAACAGAAGGTCTGGTTACGAGCTACGGGTTCAACATTAGTATCCCAGTTCATAGATAGCTTTATCGTTCTAATAGTGGCATTTTACATCGGTTCGGACTGGGATCTGGTGAGGGTACTTGCCATTGGAAGTGTTAACTATTTATACAAGTTTGTAGTCGCTATAGTGCTTACTCCTGTTATCTATGGAGCCCATAATCTTATTGACGGATATCTTGGAGGCGAGCTGGCGAGTCAACTTAAAAGGGACGCTCAAGTTATATAAAAGTATGAAACAATGTACTGACACAATATTGATGGTGAGACCCGCGAATTTCGGGTTCAACCCTGAGACTGCTAACAACAATGTCTTTCAGCAGAACAATCAATCTCGAAGCATTAAAGAAATTGTTGATTTGGCGATGCAGGAGTTTGATGAATTAGTCAGGCGCCTACGGACGGCTGGTATTCGAGTGGTTGTCATCGAAGACACGGTACAACCGAGAAAAACAGATGCAGTGTTCCCAAACAATTGGTTTACTACTCATATGGACGGTAGGATAATTCTATATCCTATGTACTCGCCCAATAGGCGCTTAGAGCGGCGCAATGATATCATAGATCAACTTCGACAGACTTATGAAGTTGATGAGGTCAAGAGCTATGCCGCTCATGAACATAGAGGAGCGATCTTGGAAGGAACGGGTAGCATGATATTAGATCGTCCTAACAAGCTCATTTATGCCTGCCTGAGTCAACGTACAGATCTGAGATTATTGGATCAGTTGTCCATGGATCTTGGTGGATTTGAAGTTGTTGCCTTTGTAGCGGTAGATGATCAAAATATCCCATACTATCATACTAATGTCATCATGACTTTAGGCGATGATCTGGCTATTATCTGCCTTGAATCAATCGAAAACGCATCCGAGCGAAGCATGGTAGTAGAAAAATTGAAATCGACAGGCAAGGTTATTATCGATATCAGTAGAGACCAAGTGCTCAAGTATTGTGGCAATATGCTTCAAGTCAACAATACAACTGGTGAACAATATATGATTATGTCGCAGTCAGCTAAAGATAACTTAACGCCGAGTCAATTATCACAGATAGAATCATATGTTACCATTATCAGCAGTCCTCTTGATATCATAGAAGAATATGGAGGCGGTAGCGCAAGATGTATGCTCGCCGAGTTGTTCTTGCCAAAGAAATAGGCAAGAATTATCTTATAAAATCTTTGTTCTCTACATTTAAAAATCAAGAGCAATCAAAATCTCCTTGTTTCATCTGCTCTATTGAAACATCTAACAAGTAACCACCTCATAGCTATCTTAATCGCTTGGTGGCGTTGTTTACTTGGAATGACAGTCATGTTAGTTGTTCTAAGAAATGAATCCACTAACCATAAAGAATGTGTCGGACACTTCGAAAAAGACTGTTCATAATTAAACAGAAGAAGTTGTCCAAAATGGGGTGATTATGGAACATGTATAGGTCGTATTAGATTTTACCTAATGTAAAGTAGTTTACATATGCACAATTAGTTCCAAGATGGTTACACAGGTGTGTTAATGCCTAAAAAGCTCTCAATTGTTAAAATTGCTCATTTTCAATGCTTTAAACTTTAGATAAATACTTAATATGTTTAATTTTGTACCTGACGGTTAAAATGTTGAATTTTTTAACCTTTTGAGAAGTAACATTTACTTGATCTCATACGTCTTTACATTGAGTATAATTTTTTAACACCCATGAATATTATTAACAAATTTTTCAGATCCGTTGCACGATGGTTCTCTCTTGCCAAGAGGCGGAGAAGGCTATTGTTAGCAGACGAAGAGTATGACAGTTGGATCGGAATTTAAATTCCTTCTTATGGAACTACTTAAAAATTAGAGCAACATCTTTTGGGATGTTGCTTTTTTTATGGCCAAGATTTAATAAAAGCTATACGTTCTATTATAGATGTAGCTTTTCTTTCCTTTCTAATAAGACCTCATCAGATTCTACTCGGTCTTCATCAGGTATGCAGCAGTCTACAGGGCATACTGCAGCGCATTGAGGTTCTTCATGAAAACCAATACACTCGGTGCATTTATCAGGAACGATAAAATAGATGTCTTCATCAACTGGAGGTTGCTGATCATCGACGGCTACGACTTTTCCATTTTCAAGTGTATACTCACCAGTTACAGATGTGCCATCAGAAATAGCCCAGTCTACGCCACCTTCATAGATCGCATTGTTTGGGCATTCAGGTTCGCAAGCCCCACAATTGATACATTCGTCTGTAATGATGATCGCCATAATTAATTATTATTAAACTTGAGCACAAAAGTAGACCCAAAATGTGGTAAAAAACAACTGCTATTTAATAATTGATCAAATGAATGTTGACAATTCTTATGACGAACTTCTAACGTTGCGCACGACACCTCCAAAAAAGCTTACAGCTAGATAGGCAACGAAGCATGCGAGAAGGCCATAATGCCAATCAATAATCAAGGTTAGTACAGTGCTTATGATAACAAACCATAGCTGCCAGTTCATAAGTATTGTTCCATTTTTTAAGGAAAAGAACTTCATATGAATGTTCATGCAGATCGCTGGTATTATAATCGCAAGCATCGGAAGCAGATCCGAATTATGCGGTGCATCAAATGCGTACAATAAAACATAACCCGATAAAATACCAGCTGCTGCCGGTATTGGCAAGCCATTAAAGTCCTCTGCATACTCGAGTGTATTAAACTTAGCTAACCTGAATAGACCTGAAAGGATAAAGAATATACAAGCTAATAATGCCTCAGTATCAGAGAACAAGGTATAATAGAGATAAGCTGGAGCAACACCAAAGCTTATCAAGTCAGACATAGAGTCTAATTGCTTGCCTAATTCGCTCTTGACATTGAGCAGGCGGGCTGCAGCCCCGTCAATTGTGTCTAATATCATCGCCGCCAATACGAGATATGCACCTAAAATCGGATTGCCAAGTAAAATGGCCAAAATGCCACATACCGCGTTACAAAGAGTTATAAAGTTGGGTAACCTACTCATATAACTCCAAATGTATTAAGATCATAGGTAATTTGCTCAAGTGTTTCCCTAATTCGATATCTCATTACCTTATTAATGAAAATTATAAGTAAGGTGATTGTTTATCTCATTTCAATTGGTATATATTTGCAATCCTTTTTAAAAGG
>CAZAXY010000027.1:0-33944 GCA_964489125.1 uncultured Saprospiraceae bacterium | reverse complement strand
CGAGATTTATGATTTATCGCCTTCGCCCATTATTGTACTTGGTAGGACTCTTAGTTATTGTTCAGGCATGTGGAGGATATGGTGCATCTGGCACCTCAGGCGTGAAAGAGGTAGCAGATTTACCTTTTTCCTCTGCAACATCAGGAAAACAATATGCTGAATTAGTCTTGAAGTCTATTAAAACCAACAGGGACAAGCCACTTCAGAATCAGTTTAAATCTGGTGAGGCTATCAATTTGGTGAAGCTCAAGCGATTAGTGAATATGTATAGCAGTGGAATAGGCGGTCGTGATGATTGGGAGTACCATGACTTTTTTGAATTAAGCGAAAGTAAGGACGAATCAAAAGGATTCGATTACGCATGGCTGGATCAGAAAGGTAAACTTGGTATGCAGATATTCATACTGGCTAAAAAGGAAGGAGAACGCTACTACATAGATGAGCTTGACTTCAGAAGTCGATTAGACGTGATTGATAGTGTAAACTTTCCTTCTGGGCAAGAAATAGACGACTATAAGAAGATCAATTACGACTGGGTAAAATAAAGGATCCTATCCGTTCACCATTTTTGCATAGTCTTTGGCAAAATAGCTGATGATGACATCAGAGCCAGCTCTCTTAAGAGAGAGTAGTGTTTCTGGCATTGCTTTATCATACTCCAGCCATCCATTTTGGCATGCTGCTATGAGCATGGCACATTCTCCACTGACATGATATGCTGCGATTGGAAGATTAAAGTTTTCCTTCATTACATGGATAACATCGAGATAGTTAAGCGCAGGCTTCACCATGAGGAAGTCTGCTCCTTCTGCTTCATCGAGGGCGCCCTCAATAAGTGCTTCTCTTTTATTAGCCGGATTCATCTGGTAGGTCTTCTTATCCTTCGGGATATTGGTGTCAATCACGGGAGCACTGTCCAGTGCATCTCGGAATGGTCCATAATATGCACTGGCATACTTGGCCGAATACGACATAATGCCTGTATCCACGTATCCTTCTGAGTCCAGAGCCTCTCTGATAGCACCCACTCTACCATCCATCATATCGGATGGGCCCAATATATCAAATCCTGCCTTGGCCTGAGCCAAAGACATCTTGACAAGTACTTCGATTGACGCATCGTTAAGTATCTTTCCATTTTCGACTATGCCGTCGTGACCATCTACATTGTAGGGATCCATGGCAACATCACTAATTAAAGTGACATCGGGGAAAGCAGATTTGAGTTCAGAAATGGCATTGAGGTAATAGTTATCCTTGCTATAGCTGTAGCTAGCAAGCTTGTCTTTATTATGATCCGCTATTTTAGGAAAGATCATAAAACTTTGAAGCCCCAAATTGACTGCAGATTTGATTTCAAGTTTTATCTGATCTAATGACAACCTATAGTTTCCAGGAAGCGATGAGATCTCTTCTTTTATATTCTCGTCGTCTACTAAAAACAATGGGTAGACAAGATCATCAACTGTCAACATTGTTTCTTGAACTAGTCGACGTATTGCATTAGATTTTCTATTTCTCCGTGGTCTCCTGAGCATGAGTTTTCTTTTTTGGATTTATCGGTACTGGATCAGGTCCAAATCCTCCCCATGGTTGGCATCTTCCGATTCTTTTGATTCCTAAATATATTCCTTTGATGATGCCCCATTCATGGATAGCTCCTATCATGTAATGGGAGCAAGATGGCTCATATCTGCATCTCATACCAAGATATGTGCTCAATATGGGAGATAGGGTCAGTTGATATAACCTTATCGGTATTATGAATATTTGCTGAATGAACTTACTAATCATTAAGGGATAGTTCAGCAATCGTATTCTTCTTATTCAAGAGATAGTACTCCTTTGAGGATTCGTCAAGCTTAATATTTAGGACGTTTTTTTGATCACTATAGAGCTCATTGAAAAAGTCTATTTCCACCTCTACCTTTTCAGGTATAGGAATCTCAGTGATTTCCAGATAACACCACACCCCTTGAAGATCATCGCTAGACTCCTTGCCTAGAAAGTTTGGGTTATATGGCTGGCCATCTATATTGATGAGCATCTTATCACTAATATATCCGGCCATATATTCTTCTGCATACTCAGATTCCTTCTTAGTACAGATGAATAGGTCTGTATGTTCCTCTTCGGATAAGGCAAGTTCAAGATCATCTATGAAGAGATGAAGAGTTATTTCTATAGATTGATTGGTGCTATTATAGTTGATCTCGGACTTGCTTAGATGCAAATCATGAGCAAAACCGATGTAATTACAGAGAGTTGATCCAAAAACTATATACAAAATTGATAGAATCATGTGAACAAAGATAAGGTTATCGTATTTAAGGAGGATAGTATGCTACTTTCGTAGCATATATTTAGGAAAGTATTATAATTGTGATGAGTTATATTTTAACATTATTTAGTGTTTTATATGAATCAAATAGACTTTCTTTGCTTTAGTATGACATTACTAATGAGTAATGTGTGACTTTTGAAACTCATGCACGTCAAAAAAAACGTGTGAAGACATAAAGAATTATTTTTTGGTTGATGCAGTGAAAGGAAGTCATCTCGCTCGAGATGGCTTCTCTTTCTACTTTCTCCAAAGAAAAAAGGGCTTGAAAATATTTTCAAGCCCTTTTTTTATCGTGTCAGTGGAGTGCTTAGATGTCTACATTGGCATAGGTCGCATTCTCCTCTATAAACTGCCTGCGAGGCGGAACCTCATCGCCCATCAGCATGGTAAATACTTGATCCGCAATGTAGGCGTCTTCTATGGTCACCCGCCTTAACATTCTGGTAGTAGGATCCATGGTCGTCTCCCACAGTTGTTCGGCATTCATCTCTCCTAATCCCTTATAACGCTGTGTTTTTACTTTGGTCTCATCTCCATTTTCGCCTGCATAATTCTTTATGGCATCACTTCTTTCTTCTTCATTCCAGCAGTATCTGAACTGTTTTCCTTTGCTCACCCTATATAGTGGCGGTGCTGCGATATAGATATTACCATTTTCGATGAGAGGTGTCATGTACCTCATGAAGAATGTCAATATCAAAGTGACAATGTGGCTACCATCAACATCGGCATCACACATCACGATTATCTTATGATATCGTAGTTTGTCTATATTAAGGATACGTTCGCCCTCGACCTCTTCTATGTTCACGCCGAGTGCTGTGAACATGTTTTTGATTTCTTCATTTTCGTAAATCTTATGCTCAAGAGCTTTTTCTACATTTAGAATCTTTCCTCTGAGCGGTAAGATTGCTTGGATGTTCCTGTCGCGCCCTTGCTTGGCCGTCCCTCCTGCAGAGTCACCCTCAACTAGAAATATTTCACATTCTTCTGGATTACGAGAACTACAATCTGATAGTTTGCCAGGTAGACCGCCGCTCGTCAGTACAGTCTTTCGCTGCACCATCTCGCGTGCTTTTCTTGCTGCATGACGTGCCGTTGCTGCAAGAATTACTTTCTCTACAATTCTTTTGGCCTGCTTAGGGTTTTCTTCCAAGTAATACTTGAGTACATCACCTACTGCCCGAGATACAATTCCAGTTACTTCCGAGTTTCCTAACTCACCTTTCGTCTGTCCTTTAAACTGAGGTTCAGGAACCTTAACAGATACAACAGAGGTGAGGCCTTCTCTGAAGTCTTCTCCAGATATGCTAAACTTTAGCTTGTTAAACATTCCGGTGTCCTTACCATATTGGGTAAAAACTCGATTCACAGCTCTTCTGAAACCATTGACATGTGTACCACCCTCTCTCGTATTGATATTATTGACGAACGAGTAGATGTTTTCTTTGTACCCAGTGTTATATTGTAGTGCAACCTCAACTTCAACATTATCTTCTGATCCTAGTACATGTATGGGTTCATTAATAAGAGGTGGTCTGTTTTGATCAAGATATTTGACAAACTCTTTGAGTCCACCTTCTGAATAGAAGCGTTCCATTTTGAACCCCTCTTCGTCCTTTACGCGCTCATCTGTAAGTGTTAGAATTAATCCAGAGTTTAGATATGAAAGCTCCTTCATCCTATTGGCAAGGACCTCATACTTGTATTCCGTTGTCTCCTGAAAAATTTCGGCGTCCGGTGTAAATTTTATAGTTGTTCCATTGATGTCGGTCTCACCGATCGATTTTACTTCTGTGATGGGCTTACCATCGGAGTATTCCTGCATCCATACTTTACCTTCTCGATGCACCTCGGCTCTTAGGTAACTCGATAGAGCATTGACACACGACACACCCACTCCATGTAGTCCTCCAGAAACCTTATAGCTGTTTTTATCAAATTTACCACCGGCGTGCAATACGGTCATTACAACCTCAAGAGCAGACTTTTTCAATTTTTGGTGCATGCCTACAGGAATGCCTCTACCGTCGTCAGTAACACTGATAGAATTATCCGCATGAATGATCACATCTATCTTGCTACAGTGTCCTGCTAAGTGCTCATCGATACTGTTATCAACGACCTCCCACACTAGGTGGTGAAGTCCCTTTGTGTCAGTACTTCCGATGTACATCCCAGGTCGCTTTCTTACTGCTTCCAACCCTTCTAATGCCGTAATGTCATCAGCACTATATTGCTTATTTTCTTCTTCCATTTATATGGTTTCTATCACATGATTAACGAGCTTACGAATATACGAAATCTTGAGCCATCAAATGGAATGCGCTAATGCGTAAGTCATTCATTTTTAGGGTGTTTTAAGGATTTCATCCAATGTATTTAGATATTTGTGTGGTTATTAAGTATGGATGGAGTTTGTCTTGAAAAATCTGAAAGATTGGGTGCCAGTTGCAACAGCGATTATTAGTAAAATTGATCGTGAGAATAAAAGGGTCATAGCCTTGAAAGGAGACCTTGGAGCAGGTAAAACTACCTTTGTGAAAATATTGATGAACGAACTGGGATCTGGAGAACTCGTTAATAGCCCGACCTTCTCCATTATTAATGAGTATGGATCAAATCGAGGTACAATCTATCATATGGATTTGTATCGACTCAATACTGTCGAAGAATTGTTAGACATAGGATTTGAAGAATACATTGCGTCTGGTAGCTTGTGTATAATAGAATGGCCAGAACTTGCAAGAAACATTATTGAAGATATCTTTATTTTAATGGAGATAAACATAATTGATGGACATCATCGTTCAGTGAAAATAAGTTAAGATGCCCAGAGGAGAGAAGTATAAATTCAGCACATTTTTCACCCAAGGTCAATATGAGACTCAGGTGGAAACGCTTGAGGTGGTGGGTAATAATGATGGTGTACTCATAGGCGTCTTGAAAGAAGATTTTAATCTCGAAAATCGAGTGGCACTTGTGCCTAACTCGATAAGGACGATCGCTGGATATGGACATCGAATTGTTGTTGAGTCTGATGCCGGTAAAAAAGCTAGGTATTCTGACGACGATTATGCCACTGCTGGAGCAAAAATAACTAAGTCTAAAAGTGAAGTGCTCAACTGCGAAATCATCATCAAATCTTCTCCGTTGAGTGTTGAAGAGATCGATCAATTACACGGGGGTCAGATTGTGTTTACGATGTTACCCTTACCCTTAATTACTAAAGGGTACTTAGAAAAGCTGAAGGAGAAACGTGTTATAGCACTTGCGTTTGATTACTTTCAGAATCAAGACGGAAGCTTCCCTGTGCTCAGAATAATGGGTGAGATGGCTGGCCGTATAGCTATACAAACTGCCTCAGAGCTCCTAAGTGTCTATTCAGGAGGACGAGGAGTATTACTAGGAGGAGTGTCTGGCGTTCCCCCAACCAAAGTACTCATCTTAGGGGCAGGGGTAGTCGGACAACATGCAACTCAGACGGCCTTAGGTCTTGGTGCTTCGGTAAGGATATTTGATAATGATATCGATAAGATAGTTAGACTGCAAGATAAGATAGGCCGTCAGCTTCATACCTCTTCCATCAACCCACAATACCTAGCCTATCAACTTACGAGTGCTGACGTTGTCATTAGTGCCATGCACGGCAAGAAGGGTAGAGCCCCTGTACTAGTTACCGAGGAGATGGTATCCAATATGAAACAGGGAGCTGTAATCATAGATGTCAGCATCGATCAAGGTGGATGCATTGAGACCTCTGCAATGACTACGCATAATAAACCTACATTCGTCAAGCATGGCGTTATCCACTACTGTGTGCCTAACATGGCATCTAAAGTGCCTCGTACAAGTTCTCTGGCTATCAGTAATGTGATTACTCCAGCAATCTTAGGGCTGGCATCACCAACCCGCTTAGTTGACCTTCTATATGGAAACCAGGGGCTGCTTCGGGGCATATATGCCTACGATGGGCATATTACCAATCAATATTTGGCCAATCAGTTTGAGCTAAAGTATACTGCTCTCGAACTTTTGCTCACCTCGTCTCAGTAATGATTAAACCCTGATTAGTACCTGATTTATATGTGTTGGTAGGGTTTTTGCTGATTTCAAGTGTTATTAACCTAACTGTAACGTTCTGCAAGAAACATTTTTGTCTACAGTCAGTTTTAAATTATTATAAATGCAAAAGCAATTATCATGCGACACCAACGTACAGATTCATTAGGGGAAAGTATGCTCTGTTGGGATCAATTTTATTCCGATAACTATAGTTGGCTTTTTGCAACTCTTGCTAAACAAGAGGAATATACGTCTGCAGATATCAATAATGAGATAGAAAAGCTGTTTGCAAAGTTGGTACTCCATAATCCCGAATTGATTATTAGTAGTACAACAGCTCAGTTGAAATTGGAGTTATCTAAAATCTATACTGGACAATCAATCTTTAATGATGACAGAATAGGAGCAGCTCAGCTCATGAATTACTTCTATTCCGCCAACTAAAAAAAGGAATCTTTCTTTCCGAAAGATTCCATCTTATCATTGTTCTTCTCGTTTTTGTCTTAGCTCAATAGAGACTGCAGCTTCATTGCTAGACCCATATCTCCTTTTATCTTAATCTTGCCACCCATAACAGCCATCATAGGATTAAGGTCGCCATTTTTCAGTTGCATTAAGGTATCGGCACTTGTGGTAATCGTACAATCCGCATCGCCATTTTCTTGGCTTACAACATTAGAGTCGCCTGTTCCATCGATAAATACAACATGATCATCTACTTCAAATTTGATAGTAGCACCTATTGGGTCTGTATTCTGAGCTTGCTCGTTTAATTGCGCTAGTAAAGCAGTAGTATCCATTCTGAGTTATTTAATGTGTAATTGTTGTTTAAAATTAAGAAAAGGCTTCAACTGCTTTTTCTTCTTCTACTATTGTTAAGACTTCTTCGGACAATAAAGTTTCAACATGACCTTTGATCTTAGGCAATTCATATTTGAAATAAAATTTCATGGTACGAATTTGCGCCTCATAAAATTGCTGTGAGTGTTTCAGCTGTCCAGTAACCAAGGCTTGTTTAGCGTTGGCTGCCATTGTGACCCACTGCCACGCTACTATCACCGTGCTGGTCATCTCCATGAAGATTGTAGCATCGGCTAAAAAGCGCTCAAAATTGCCCTGCATAGCAAATTGTGTGAGATGTTGCAAGACCTGTTGAACCTCCCCAAGTGCTTTTTTCATTTTATCAGCATATGGTATTAATTCTTCATAGGTTTCTGCTAAGGCTATATCATTATTGATCTCATTCATGAGACTCGTGAGAGCAGCGCCATTCTTCATCAATACCTTACGACCAAGTAGATCGAGAGACTGGATGCCAGTTGTTCCTTCATATATTGCAGTAATACGGATATCACGATATAATTGCTCCAATGGAAAGTCTGTAGTGAAGCCATATCCGCCGAGTACCTGCATGCCGTTAGAAGTAGATACTTGGCCCATCTCAGAGGGATAGGTCTTAGCAATAGGAGTTAAGAGCTCCAATAAGTCGTGATATTTTGCTCGATCAGCTTCCTCAACCGCATAGTGTGATAAGTCGAGATATTTGCCACATAGGATTAATAAGCTGGCACACCCTTCAACAACAGCTTTTTGCAGCATCAGCATTCTGCGTACATCTGGATGATTAATAATCAATGTTTGTGAGGCATTGATGTTTTTGCCACCTGATCCGTCGAGCTTACGTCCTTGTGGCCGCTCTTTAGCGTACTGAAGTGAACTATGATATGCCGCTGATGCAATAGCAGCAGCTGTTAGACCGACTTCGAGCCTTGCACCATTCATCATCTGAAACATATACTTAAGCCCTCGATTAGCCTCGCCAACAAGAAAGCCTTTGCAGTTTTTGTTGTCCCCAAATACGAGATGGGTAGTGACGTATCCTTTCTGCCCCATCTTATCAAATTCTCCAGCTGTGAAGACATCATTATCTTCGAGACCGTTGCTTGTAGGCAAATATTTAGGTACTACAAATAATGAGATGCCTTTTGTACCTGCTGGAGCTCCGTCGATACGTGCTAGAACTAAATGGATGATATTATCGCAGCACTGATGGTCTCCTGCGGAGATAAATATTTTATGTCCTTCGATAGCATAAGAGCCATCATCATTAAGCTTTGCCGAACTGACTATATCCGAAAGTGAACTGCCTGCTTGTGGTTCAGTTAACGCCATAGTCCCTCCCCATTCGCCTGACATCATCTTAGGGACATAAGTGTCAAATAACTCTTTAGAACCAAAAGACCTAATGAGCCCTGCAGCTCCAGCAGTGAGCCCTGGATATCCCACCGCAGTATTATTGGCAGATGTGCTGATAAACCCAACTGCCAAGCTCGCCATGTGAGGCATTTGAGAGCCTCCTTCCTCATAATCGAAATGTGGACAGATGAACCCATTTTCGCCATACATCTTCATCACATTCCTGATCTGAGGATGACAAATTATGGTTCCATTTTCATACTTGGCTCCAACTCGATCCATTTCAGTAAAGTAAGGATAGAGTTCCTTATCAGAAAGCTGTTTAGTAGAATTTAGAAGCATATGTATGCCCTCGGAATCATAATCTGCATACCGCTCTAATAGTAATACTTCCTCGATATTGTGAACCTCATCAAGTAAAAACTTAAGATGATCTACACTTACATAATCTGACATGTGGTGTACAATTTTATCTGTTTATCAAAAGCTCCTAAAATAGCAGGTTATCAATTGACATGCACGCCAATAAGGACCATCTTAACCTCAAAAATTGACGATTATCAGGGATTTTACTAATTAGGCCTTAATGAATTTATTGCGAGGTCTAAACTCAGGCTTTTAAGTGATTTGAGATCGACGCTCATCAGAGTAGACCCTTTAGATCCTGATGCAGTCAATAGTTTGATGTATCCTACGACCATAGTCCATCCTTGGATGGTAATAAGCATAGGATCAATGTCCGCGGTAATAGAACCGTCCGTCTTACCACGATAGATTTCCTGGGCAGTCAGCTTTAATGGTATATTTTGGATGTCTTGTAACTTGCGAAAAAAGATGCTGTCAGTAAGATTTTGATCATCAGATCTGTTATCATTTCTGATCATTGAGAAATAGTCCAATATCGCTTCAGAATAGAGATAATTGTTTTCGCAGAACTCGTAAAATGAGTTAAATATGGCCATGGTAGAATTAAAACCTGTACTCTCTCTGTTGTCATTGATCACGCTATAGAATATCTCGGTAAGGGATTGGAAGCCTTTATAGATGATGGCGAGATACAGGTTTTCTTTGCTTTGGAAGTAGCTATAGAGAGTAACCTTGGTAATACCAGCTTCTTGTGCAATGTCGTCAATCTTAGCATTGTGAAATCCAGAGCTTGCGAATACTCGTTCCGCAGCTAATATTATGTTTTGCTCCTTTTTTTGCTTTTTAGCTATATCCATCACGGCAAGGTACGACCTGCATTAAGAAATAAAAAAATCCTGCTTCCAAGATATGGATAGCAGGACCAAATTTATTACCCCAAAAAACCAATTATTACCAACTAAACTTCAATATTCGTGCCGAAAGTATCTTTGTAGCAGATATGAGAGATGAAGCAAAACTGAGATATTATGCCGAGCGCATGTGCAGCCTTACAGATGTGGCGCTGGATAAGATTGCTCAATCTACATTCTTACATACTGTAAAACCCTTTGATGCTTCAGATCATATTCAAGGCCGGCTATTAAGTCTTTTTTCTAAGTTGCTTCAACCAAAGCTGGTGGTTGAGATAGGAACCTTCACGGGCTATGGAACTTACTGCTTAGCTGAAGGATTAGACGCAGATGGTCAGGTGATTACTATTGAGCATGACCCCAAACGTATAGAGTTAATAGAGCACCATCTACAGGCAATAGAAAACAAGATCGAGATTATAAATCAATCTGCGATCGCAGTTATCGATAACATCCAAGGTCCGATAGATTTACTCTTTATTGATGCGGCCAAGCGTGAATATCTATCTTATTATGAGAATCTATTGCCTAAGATGAGATCTGGAGGATTAATAATAGCTGACAACACCTTATGGAAAGGAGAAGTAATAGATGAGGACAAATCTAATATAGCTGAAGCACTAGATCGGTTTAATTCAGTAGTTGCCGCTGATGATCGAGTTGAGGTTGTTATCCTGCCATACAGGGATGGTCTGTCTCTAATAAGAGTAAAATAAATGGCAGGCCTATATGTCCATATTCCATTTTGCCGAAAAGCGTGCCATTATTGTAATTTCCATTTTTCTACTGATCTGTCTTATGTTGAAAGAATGGTCAGCGCCATTTGCAAGGAGATTGAATTGACAGCAGACTACTTGGATACTGCTACCCTTGATACTATCTACTTCGGAGGAGGTACGCCATCGCTGTTAAGCACCATACAGCTGAATAGCATCTTTTCGAAGATTATAGAATATTATATCATAGACAGTGAGACCGAGATAACCCTGGAAGCCAATCCAGAAGATCTAACTCTCGGATATTGTCATGATTTAAAGTCTGCTGGCATAAACCGCCTGAGTGTAGGTATACAGTCATTCATAGATGATGACCTATCATTTATGAACCGAGCGCATAATATCGTTCAGGCAAGAACTGCCTTAAAACATGTGAGAATTGCCGATATAGAAGAATTGTGCGTTGATCTTATGTTTGGATTGATCGACAGTAACACTGACCAATGGCGTGATAATCTATCAGAATTAGTTCAATATAAGCCTGAGCACATTTCTTGCTATAATCTCACGATAGAAGAACAAACGGCATTTCACAAATGGGACAAGCAAGGCAAGATTAAAATACTCGATGAAAGCCTCCAATATGATCAATTCATAAAAGCGCATCAATTTCTAACTGCACGAGGATATCAGCACTACGAAATATCCAATTTCAGTTTGCCTGGCAGCATGTCAAGGCACAATAGCGCATATTGGGCACATGAGAAATACTTGGGTATTGGTCCTGGCGCACATTCCTTTAATGGATCAGTAAGGTCTTGGAATCCCGATAACAATCGGCATTATCTACGAGATATTGATCAAGGAACGCTAACCAAAGATCATGAAACATTAACTGATGTAAATCTATATAACGAATCCATTATGCTCGGCTTGCGCAAGGCAACAGGGATTGGGATTCATGACATCATGGTTAGATATGATACTCATATAGTCCAGCATTTTAAATCACAAGCCTATGACCTGCTAAGACAAGGATTATTAACCCTAGATGATGACAGATATAGTCTGAGTATCGAGAATTGGTATCTTGCTGACCACATCAGCCAACAATTATTTTTATAATTGAGCAACAGCTAGCTGCTGTGTTTGCTCCAGTATCTGATCAGCGTGGTCCCTAGTTTTTACTTTAGTAAAAATATGGTCTATGTAACCTTCTTCATTAATAAGGAAAGTAGTTCTATATACTCCAGTCACTTCTCTACCCATAAACTTCTTTGGGCCCCAACAAGTATAGTCATTGATGATCGTTTTCTCTGGATCTGCTACCAAAGAGTATTGAAATTCGTATTTATCTATAAACTTCTTATGCTTAGTATACTTATCTGGACTTACACCCAATATCTCATAACCGGCTTTAGTTAGCGCCCGATAGTTATCTCTTAAACTACATGCCTCTTTGGTGCATCCAGGAGAGTCATCTTTTGGGTAAAAAAAGAGAATTAACTTCTTACCTCTGTAATCTAACAAAGAGATTGGGTCTCCATTTTCATCAACTGATTCGAATACAGGGGCTTTGTCGCCAACTTTAAGAGTGGTCATAGTTTTTTTCTTATTGACGCCCAAGGTATCACATTTGTTTATCAAATGTGATCAAAAAGTTAAACAAATCAGTATCTAACTGTCCGCTCCCACTCACTTTGATTAGAACATGCGTCTTCCACCATAATAGAAATTATATGGTCTTCGAATGGGCCTTGATATTCTATATTACACCAGACGGAATTGTCCTTAATATCGTGTTGGCATAGCATCCATTGTCCGTCAACAAGCACCTTAAATTTTAGTTGATCTCTTCCATAAACAGGCTCATAATTGTCTTTCATTTGAAATTTTAGCCTACTACTTCTTGGCCCAGGCAATGATATGATCTGTATACTTGGCGATACACTATCAACATCCACCCAGTACTTACCAGTCTCGATGACATAAGTTTCGATGCTCATTGAGTCTTTTGACTCACAACCTAGTGATTTCAATATTCCTTTATTATCAATTTTAGCAATCAGGCTCTGCTCAGGCAGCTCAGTCTTGCTGGAATATGTCAGATTTAAGTATTTGAAAAGCGGTACTTTATCTTGAGCCTCTATCGTCAATGTATCTCCAGTATTAGAGAATGATAAGTGTGCTGGTTTGTCCACTATGCCAGGTGGTGCCATCCAACTAAAAAGCCCAGTGCATCCCCTGATTGTATCCTCTGGGGTAAAGCGCTGAAATGAAGTATCTATTGGTTCGTCCATAATGAGGAGGGTTTGATTCCTGAGTACCTCAAATGAAATCTCCGCTTTGTTGTCCTCAAAATCATAGACTTCTATATCAATGTGGTTTGCAAAGACATCTGATGTGATGATTTGACCCATTGTTAGAGTAGTGTCATAAATTTCTAATGGATTCGTGTTGAGGCGATAGCATTTAGAGATGTATTTATTATTGATCTTTGCTTCATAATCCATGTGGGCATGAATGTATCGGCTATGGTCAAATGAAACACTGTCCATTTGAAAAGAATAAATTTCATGCTTATTGTTCTGCACGTCCACACCATATACTCCATTGTGATTGCTCGCACCGTTCATGGTATCATAGGCGTGTATACCTATACCAATTATTAATCCATCGGTAAGGACTGGGCTGTTGCCAAGGGAATATTGATCGTTGCCTTTATACATAGCTGAGTGATATCGCTTATCGATCACCTCCCCGTCTGCTGTGAGGGTATAAATGACGACCCCATTAATGTTTGGGCTTAGCTTATCCTCAGGCTTCAATCCAAATAGTGCTGGATTGACTGGTGTCTCGCTGTCGGTTTTTCTGATTTCAAAATGCAGGTGTGCTCCAAAAGATCTACCTGTATTTCCCATGACACCTATATAATCTCCCTTTTTTACAACCAATTTGTTTTGTACAGGATAGTGCTCAATCTTATGAATCTTTTTCTTAATCATGGTCGACTCGATATAATCTCCGATCGACTTGTTGAAGTGATGTAGATGAGCGTAGACCGTTGTATAACCGTTGGGATGATCAATATACAAGGCATTACCATAGCCATCTGGTTTGACATTTATTCGCGAGATATATCCATCAGCTGCGGCATATATGGTGTCAAAAGGCACTCCTCTAAATTGCTTGTAATCTATTCCAGCATGAAAATGCGCCGATCGTGGTTCTGCAAATGAACCAGACAATCGAGTGTTGTAACTGATTGGAGATCTGAAAAATTCCATCTCTTGGCCATACATCTGAGTAATCATGAACACGAGTAGACATGCCAGCAGTAATCTGAGCAGCGTTAGCTTCATTTAATCCAAATTCAGTTCTATGTTAATTCGTTTAAGTAGTTGATCTAAAGCTTTTAATGGGTGCACATAATGACTTTTCAAGGTGTCAGAGATTAATTTATTGGCATCGATTTGATGACTTAAGACTTCGCTGAGGTGATATCTAAGTCGTGTGTCCAATATTTTCTGGCGTTGAGATGATCTCTTGAACATATGATCATACTGGTTAAAATACTCCTTGATAAGGTCAGTAATCTGAAGGTCAAAATTTGGATCAATCGAAGAGTGCAGACATACTCTTGTCCTCCACTCATCGATCGAATCTGATATGATATGCACAGCAGCCCGATAATCTTGGGCCACCTGTTGTGCGAGGTCGATACGCTCTCCATCAGTTTTATTGATGACTATGATATCGGCTATCTGTGTGATTCCTTTTTTAATCCCTTGCAGTTCATCACCAGATCCAGGGAGTAGCAGGAGTATTGAACAATCTACAATGCCACTTACAGCGTGTTCTGACTGACCTACTCCAACGGTCTCAACGATTATGTAATCTATCCCGCATGCTTCACACATGACGATTGCCTCATAGGTCAAGGCATGAGTGCCGCCCAAAAAAGATCGACTCGGACTTGGTCTAACAAAAATTCTGTTGTCCTGAGCGAGCTGATCCATCCTTGTCTTATCCCCCAGTATACTCCCTCGATTATCTATGCTTGAGGGATCAATGGTAAGCACAGCCCCTTTATGATCATTATTGATCAATTGCCTAGCAATCGATTCTATGAATGTGCTCTTGCCGACCCCTGGAGATCCAGTCACACCAATTCGCTTAGATTGCGTATTGACGGCCTCACATGCCAACAAAATCTCAGTGGCCAATTCTTTATGTACTGGGCTTTCACTCTCCAGTAATGTAATGGCCTGAGACAGAATTAAAAAATTCTGATCGTCTATGATCCCTGTTGTGTAGTATGACACATCTTTGACCTCATGAATCTGAGGATTCAGAATTTTATTTAGTCGAGGATTAATAGAGTTCAATGTATCGCTGAAATTATTGCTGACAAAGGTACATATTAAAGCTTCTTTTAATGCGGACGGTAATAATAGAGTTAGAGGTGTTAGAAATGACAGATCGAAGCATATTTTACGGTGTGCTAATGTAATAATGCCTAAACTTGCACAACCAATCGCGAACCTGGCTGTTTTGTTGGCGACTTGGTAAAACAACAGTTATGTCAGTACAGAAAATCTACCTTGATAATAATGCAACAACGCCTTGTGATCCTAGGGTCGTAGAAGCGATGTTGCCATATTTTAATAGTCATTTTGGCAATGCAGCCAGTAGAAGTCATCCATTTGGTTGGGTGGCCGAAGAAGGCGTCGATTATGCCAGAGACCAGGTGGCTAAATTGATCAATGTAGACCCTAAAGAAATCATCTTTACGTCTGGAGCTACGGAGTCCGACAATCTTGCTCTTAAGGGAGTGTTTGAGATGTATAGTCGCAAGGGCAATCACATTATCACTCTTGAGACAGAGCATAAAGCCGTACTAGACTCTTGCAAGAAGCTAGAAAAAATGGGTGCTGATATAACGTACCTGTCAGTCCAAAGAGATGGAATTGTCGATTTGGAGAAATTGGAGGCGGCGATTACGGACAAGACCATCTTGGTATCAGTGATGTGGGCTAATAATGAGACTGGAGTAATTCAACCGATGAAAGCAATCGGGGATATTTGTGCCAAGCATGGCGTACTATTTATGAGTGACGCTACTCAGGCAGTGGGTAAGATACCAGTAGATCCTAAGGCGACAGGAGTCCACTTGATGGCATTCACAGGTCATAAGATGTATGGGCCAAAGGGGGTAGGAGCGCTATTTGTAAATAGAAAGAATCCAAGAGTAAAAGTTACCGCACAGCAAGATGGTGGAGGACATGAAAGAGGGATGAGATCAGGAACACTCAATGTGCCCGGTATCGTTGGATTAGGTACAGCGGCAGAGTTGGCGCGACTCGAGATGGACCAGGATGCAGCAAGACTGTCTAAATTAAGAGATAAACTTGAGCAAGGCTTGAGCGCCAATCTTGAGGAAGTCTATATCAACGGTAATACAGATCATCGTATGCCCCATGTTACTAATATCTCGTTTAAGCATGTTGAGGGTGAAGGATTGATGATGACATTTAATCAGAACATAGCTGTTTCATCGGGGAGTGCGTGTACGTCGGCCTCACTCGAGCCGTCATATGTCTTGATGGCATTAGGACTAGGAGATGACCTGGCACACAGTAGTATAAGATTTAGCCTTGGACGTTTTACGAAGGAAGAAGAAATTGATATTGCAATAGACATGTTGACCAAGGGCGTAACTCATATGAGAGATCTTAGCCCAATATGGGAGATGTATAAAGACGGTGTAGACCTTGAGGCTGTAGAATGGTCAGAGCATTAAGAAATTAAGAATAGGAACTCAATAGGGTATATCTTTGTTAATAAGTAAATAAAAAGTGAAATGGCGTATTCAGAAAAAGTTTTAGAACACTTCAAGAATCCGAAGAATGTTGGAACTCTGGATAAAACTAAAAACACTGTAGGTACGGGTTTAGTAGGTGCTCCAGAGTGTGGTGATGTTATGAGACTTCAGATTGAGGTGGATGAAACATCACAAACGATCAAGGATGCCAAGTTCAAGACATTTGGCTGTGGCTCGGCTATTGCATCGAGTTCATTGGCAACAGAGTGGCTTAAAGGGAAGTCTATCGATGATGCTATGAAAATAGATAATATGGATATCGTTGAAGAACTTGCTTTACCTCCAGTAAAAATTCACTGTTCAGTATTAGCTGAAGATGCGATTAAAAGTGCCATCAAAGATTATAAGACTAAGAATGGAATGGCCGACTAAGCGATTATTCATTTTGTTCATCTAAAATTGTGCGATATGTTGTACGTAGCTGAAAGCGCAAAAGATAAAATAGCAGAGCTTAAAGGAGACGAGTCTCTTGAAGACGAGTTTTTTGTGAGAGTATCAGTAACCAGTGGTGGTTGCTCTGGACTTACATACAACATGGACTTTGACAATGAATCGAAGGAAGGTGACCAAGTCTTTGAGGATAATGGCGTCAAGGTAGTCACTGATCTGCGAAGCTTCCTGTATCTATGCAATACTACCCTTGAGTTTAGTGGTGGATTAAATGGCAAAGGGTTCTACTTCAACAACCCAAATGCAGCCCGCACATGTGGTTGTGGGGAGAGTTTTGCCGTGTGATTCACTGCGATTAAACCGACAGTTTACACTTTATTTCTGACTTATTACGTTCGGCATTAGCTTTAGCTGTGAGATTGGTATATTTTTGTATCCGAGAAATTCACGTTTGGAGGTTTACCAATTCATAGCGCCTGCATTATCCTTATACTATATCTATCGTATAGTTGTTGAGCTACGTCTTAGGCGTAAGTTTATCTTCACTAATGTTATTTGGTTGGGATTTTGGGCAGTCATTGCCGTGTTGGCCATAGTTCCGCATGAGTTTTCTACCCAGTTGGCCAATTTGCTTGGTATCAAGAGTAATATCAATGCGATAATTTTCGTATCGCTCGCTTTTGTGATTGTCCTGGCATTCTATCTATCAGCCAAGATTGAGACGATGGATCGGAAGATTACGGATCTTGTGCGTCAGTTGGCACTAGATGAGAATAAGATAAGAGAGTTAGAGCGTAAACGTATCACCGAGATGCTCAAGCAAGATGAGTCTAAGATCATTAATAAGATTTAGACCGCAAACGGCTCTTACCTGACATGAAAGTCCTTTTCGTTTTAGAATACTATGACCCTCATATCGGAGGGGTAGAAACCTTATTTAAGTCTTTAGCTCAACAGCTTGTTAAAAAAGGGCATGAAATCACAGTTGTAACTAATAGGTACGATACCAATCTTGAAGCATATGAGTCAGTCGATGGTATTGAGATTTATCGATACAGATTTTACAATCGATATTTATTCACTTTTTTAGCTTGGATACCAGCTCTTAGGCATGTTAAGCAAGTTGATCTTATACATACCACATCTTACAATGCAGGATTGCCTGCTTGGATAATTGCTAAGATCAGAAGAAAAGAGGTGGTCATCACATTTCATGAATACTGGGGGAAACTATGGTTTGAGCTACCATGGCTTAATCCGATTAGTCGATATCTTAATTCGATCTTTGAACGGATGTTGATTAAGCTTTCATTTAGAAAATTCATTGCTGTATCAGACTCTACTAAGTTGGCCTTGTCAGATGCTGGCGTTGCTTCAGATCGCCTGGTGCGCATATATAACGGCATCCAATATTCAGACTTTGAAGGGTTCATAAATGCGAACGAAAAAAGGAAGATTTTCAAGTTCTTATTCTATGGTAGAGTGGGATACTCTAAGGGTTTGGATATACTTCTGAAGGCTGTAGCACTTCTAAAGAGTGAAATGCCGTATCAACTAAAATTAATACTACCTGAAGAGCCGTTGCTCAAAAAGATCTATAACCTCATCGATGAATTAGAAATATCGAAGTCATCCATTACCATAGAACCGAGCATGCCATTCAATCAATTGAAAGAAGAGATTGCCACTGCTGATGCTGTTGTTATACCTTCTTACAGCGAAGGCTTTTGTTATGCGGCGGTTGAGACTATGGCTATTGGCACGCCCATCATTACCTCTGGTAAGGGTGCTCTAGCAGAAGTGATTTCAGGCCAATACGTCAACTACGACTCTGTTGATGCATCGGACCTAGCTCAAGCCATGACACGAGCTATGAATGACGCATGGACAGTCACAGACAAAGTCAACTATCCCTTACAACATACCATAGACCAATATATAGAACTCTATGAGAGTTTCAACTCATAGAAATCCTGACTATATCAACCCTTCGTCTCTAAAGCTGTAATAGCCATCTTGGCTGATGATTATATGGTCTTCCACAGCAATATCCAGATGTTTTCCTGCCTCTACAAGTTTTTGTGTTAACTGAATGTCGTGTTGGCTTGGTTGACTACTACCACTGGGATGGTTATGGTATAATATGATACGAGTGGCGAGTTGAGCAATTGGCGCTTTAAAAACCATCTTGGCATCTATAAGAACTTGACTCACACCTCCGCTTGATACTCGTTCTGTTGCTTTGACACGAGCTTGATTATTAAGTAGTACAATCCAAAACTCTTCGTGATTGAGATCAGTAAGATGTGCGGCAAGGACATCATAGGCATCCTGACTATTGAGTATCTGTTTCTTTTGTTCTCGAGGCTCTGACTGCCTACGGCGACCTAGTTCTAATGCTGCTGCAATTGAGATCGCTTTTGCCGGGCCGATGCCTTTAAAGGCAGTGAAGAAATCCAGACTCTTGCGACCGAGATCATTTAGAGATTCTGCCTCGATCAATATTCTCTTAGCAAGACTCACGGCAGACTCATCTGTAGAGCCCGAACCCATAATGATTGCCAACAATTCAGCATTGGACAAACTTTCCTTACCCTTGAGTGCAAGCTTCTCTCTGGGGCGATCTTCTTCGGCCCAAGATTTGATCGATTTTAAGTCCGCCATAACTATGGTACAATTTTCGAATGATAAATACTACTTTAGCGATGATACGGTTAGCGTATCACAATTTCAAATCTGAACATAAAACATATCAAATATGGCTAAGCCTAAAGTAGGAGGAACATCACCTATAAGAGTAGAGTTAACAGCAGGAGAAAAGTACTTTTGGTGCACATGCGGAGAGAGTAGTAATCAGCCGTGGTGTGATGGCTCACACAAAGGTTCAGAGTTTTCTCCCAAGATGGTTACTGTAGAGGAGACTAAGATGTACTCGATGTGTACGTGTAAGCAATCCGATCGCCCAGAGTTTTGTGATGGGTCTCATAAGGCGCTTTAGCTAAAGATAGATTTAGTATCAGTCCATTTATATCAAAGTGGATGTAAATTCTTATAGAGAAATTTAATTATTACTAGAAATATTGTAGCCAACAATAATTGAGATTCTATTTAGATCTGCGAATGGTGTGTTGTTCGCATCTGTTAGAATTCGGGTACTATGATGTCTAAATTCCAAAGAGAGTTTATCGTTGAAGTCGATGCCAAGACCTAAACCTAAAGTTGTATTGTAGGGTCTTAATTCCAATGTTGATTGATCTTTCACATATGTACTATTTATATTAATTGCGAATATTCCGAGAGCACTAACAAATAGTTTGGCTTTAATATCTGGGATGACAATATATCGCCTTAACCCTATTGAGAGATCGATCGATTTGTAATCTACACTACTTTCAAAACCTACATCACCACCTACAATCCTGCTCGTTATCACTTGACTTCTCTGATAAGCAGATTCAAAAAGAAGTGACCAATTGTTATGATCAAATGCCCAATTGGCTTCTGTTTCAATGCCCAATCGGAAACCAACAGCTGAGCCGTTGCCGATAACATCTATAGATTCAACTGATGAGAAATCGATTCCGGGCCTTATATTAAAGGAGAGGTAGGTGACTGCTCTGTCTTCCATGGCGACATCTTCCTGATTCTGTTGTAGACCTGTCAACTCTGCTTCATTATTCGTTCCGTGTAATTTTTGTGACGATACTTGAGTAAATTTTAGCAGAAATAGTAGGACAATTAGAAAGCGCATGAGATAGTATTATTTTAAGAATAATCCAGCATTACCATGATCCAGAATGCCACTCTTATTTAACGATTAAACAGCTTTATATGTGAATCATGTATTCTTCTCACTGTGCCAAGGAAAGGTCGTTTTTGATTTAGTCTTGCGATGGGAACATTTTTTTATTTAACGCAGATCCCCTTACTTCTTAGGCGGCATCGAAGGTCTTACTTCTACTTTGCTTGGTAGGGTGCGAGGATGCATGTTCAGTAGATCTACAACCATCTGGCCAAGATCTTCGGGTTGAATCTTCCACGCTTCTGTGTCAGATGGAACTCTATTATTAAAATAGGTAGATACAGACCCCGGCATGATAGTCGTCACCTTGATGCCGTGCTTGCGCAGATCGAGCATAACGGCTTGGGTAAACCCAACTACACCAAACTTGCTGGCATTGTATGCGGAGCCATTGGCGAAAAAATTCGTGCCAGCCAGACTCGCCACGGTCATAAAGTATCCTTTGGTCAACTTCAGAGCTTCGAGGCTTGCTTTAATCGTATGAAAGGTACCAGTGAGGTTAATGTCTATGACATCATTCCATTGCTGTGTAGAGAGATTTTCTATGGAATCAAAGTGGCCCACACCGGCATTCGCAATGGAGATATCGAGTTGGCCCCATTTCTGAATAACCCTCTGGACGGCATTGATCTGATCATCAGGTTGACGTACATCGGCTACGATGGCAATACATGAGTCAGCAACCTTGTCGTTGAGAACTTTTGCGGCCTCATCCAGCGAGCTTTCAGTACGACCAGTAATAGCAACCTTTGCTCCTTGTGCAACCAGTGCTTCAGCTATACCATATCCTATACCTTTGGAGCCTCCAGTTATATAGGCAACCTTGTCTTTAATGCTACTCATGATCTATTTTAGTTGTTTAGGAAATTCGTTCTGATTTTGCTACAGACATGACTATAGGGCATCAGGGAAGAACTCAGAGGTTCCAATCAATATTCCAATGCTAAGATAAGCTGGTTTAACTACGAGTTGTATTGTATCAAGTGATTATACGCTTCCTTATCGTCGATATCTAAGAAGAAATTGTCCGTGTTGCTTTTGAAAGGGTAATAGTGATCAATATTTTGGCCTATGATCAATTTACAGTCAGTATCATTTGGGGCATTTCGGATAGCGTCCTTGTAAGTATTATGAAACATGACAGGATGACCTACACGATCCCCTTGAATGGGCCGTACTATTGGTGCATCTGTTTTGGGCCGTGCCGACTTGTATTGATCTAACAAGACATTATAATCTTCAGAGGTAATTGATGGCATATCCCCAAGACAAATTAAAAAGCCCTCGCACTTTGAATCCAAAGAACTCATGCCCGCTTTTATGCTAGTCATTTGTCCTATAGAGTAGAGCGAGTTATAAATTATTTGCACATCAGGAATGCAACTAATAGACTCTGTGATCAATTTGTGCTCATGACCCACAATTACAGCAATCTGATCCACTCTGCTATGACTAAGATTATGTACTACAGTGGAGATAATAGTTTTATCATGGAACGGAAGAGTCAGCTTATTTTCGGAGCCCATACGTCTTGATAATCCTGCAGCTAAAACAATGGCATTGATCATTTCAATTCGTGATACTATGTGTATAAAAATATCAAATTATCCCTTATTCTTACGTTGCCTTGTAAATTTCAAGCAAATGGTTGAATATATATTGACGATAGGTGCAAGTTCTAGTCACACGTCTATAAACAAAAATTTGGCTCACTATACTGCAAGCCTTATAAATGATTACCAAGTTAAGCTGATTGATCTAAATAATTTTGAAATGCCTATTTATTCTATAGATCGTGAGAACGATCATGGAGTACCCGCAAAGGCCATAAAATTTAAAGAGTTGATCAGTAATTCGGCCGGAATAGTAATTTCTTTTGCAGAACATAATGGAAGCTATGCCGCCGCTTTTAAGAATATAATGGATTGGGCGAGTAGGCTTGACGGCAAGTTGTGGGATGACAAACCTATGCTGCTGCTGTCAACTTCTCCTGGAGTTAGAGGTGGTGCAACAGTGCTAGCCGCTGCATCTGGTTCTTTTCCATATTTAGGGGCAGTGGTTGTCGGATCCTTGTCCGTGCCTAAGTATCAAGAAAATTTCTCACCTTCGGATGGCATTACCAATACCATCTTAAAAGAGGAGCTTTTAGTTAAAGTTGAAGCACTTCAAAAATCAATCGAGCGTTGAGTCTGTTATTCCTTTGATTATTATCAACATTGACAGAAGAAAATAAAAAGAAGTTTGATCTCGGGCTCTTTAGCCGGATAGTATCTCTTGCGAGCCCTTACAGGTTCCTGTTTTTGTCTACTATACTTTTGGCAATCATATTGGCACCAGTCTCAATGCTACGCCCTTATTTGGTATCAGTTATGGTGGATGACTATATCTTGCCAAAGGACATGCCTGGTCTATATAAGATTGCAGTGATCTTTGTCATTGTGATATTGCTCACCTCTGGTCTGAGATACCTCATGATTTACTACAGTTCTCTCCTAGGGCAATATGTGATTCGTAACCTGCGGATTGATGTCTTCAGGCATATTTTATCCTTGCGACTGAGATTCTTTGATCAAACTCCAATCGGACGTGTTACGACACGAACGATTAATGACATTGAGACTATTAATACCGTGTTTACACAAGGCATCATTACGATGGTGGCTGATTTGCTAAGCATATTCGCTGTACTAGGAATCATGTTTGCTACTAGTTGGCAATTGACTTTGTTGGTGCTGATGACCTTGCCGCTTTTAATGATCGCTACTTACATCTTTAAAGAAAAGGTAAAAGTGGCTTTTGAAAAAGTCCGGAATGAGCTATCCAATATGAATGCCTTCCTCCAAGAGCGAATTACAGGAATGAATATCATCCAAATCTTTAATGCTGAAAAGCAAGAGATGGATAAGTTCAAAAAGATCAATCGGAAGTATACCCAAGCCAACTTAGATGCCATCAATTATTATGCGGTGTTCTTTCCCACAGTAGAGTTTATTAATTACCTCGCACTTGCTGTGCTCGTATATATCGGCGCGAGATATGTGATCAGTGATACAGTTTCGATTGGTGCTTTGTTGGCGTTTCCATGGTATGTAGATTTACTATTCAGGCCAGTGAGATTACTGGCAGACAAGTTTAACACGCTACAGATGGGTATGGTAGCGGCGGATCGCGTATTTGACGTGATGGACAGTCGTGAGCAGATCAATGACAATGGATTCCGAGAGGTAACTGATCTTAAAGGAGACATCTCCTATAATGATGTATCATTTGCATATGATGGCAAGAACAATGTAGTATCTAACATTAACTTTACGGTGAGTGCCGGTGAGACACTCGCAGTTGTTGGAAGTACAGGTTCAGGTAAGAGCACGCTTATAAATTTGCTCAGTAGATTTTATGATATAGAACATGGTGAGATTGCTGTTGATGGCAGAGATATTAAGACATATAAGCTCAGCCAATTGCGATCACGGATGGCTATAGTGTTGCAAGATGTATTCTTGTTTTATGGATCGGTGCTCGAGAATATTACGCTCAATGATCCCAATATCACTATGGATCGGGTCCTGCAGGCCTCTAAGGCCATTGGCGCCGATGATTACATCCAGAAACTTTCTGATGGATATGACCACATAATCATGGAGCGTGGTGCTAATTTATCTGTAGGCCAGAGGCAATTGATTTCTTTTGTAAGAGCCTTAGTCTTTGATCCAGACATCTTAATCTTAGATGAGGCTACTTCTTCTATTGATACTGAAACTGAAGAAGTGATTCAATATGCCATTGAAAAATTAATCGAAAAGAGAACTTCAATCATTATCGCACATAGATTGTCCACCATAAGGCACGCTGATGCAATCCTTGTTATGGATCAAGGCAGGGTTGTAGAGCATGGGCACCATGACGAATTAGTGCAGATAGTAGGTGGGAGATACAAGGAACTCTATGATATGCAGTTCAGTAATGAGGTAGCGGTTTAGTTTCGTCTGGATTATCCAAGCATTCGTCTACTGCTAGGAACCACACTAGCTTATAACGCATTATCTTCATAGCAACAATTCATTTGACTTACTATGACCCGAATTAAATCTTACAATCTCGGCAAGACTAACCCACTAATGTTTTTAGTGGTTTTTGTATTGGCGCTCTTTGCTATATACTGGCTCGCCAAGGGAGTATTTACAATCCTCACTTGGGCATTTCCGATAGTACTCATCGCTACTGCTATAATTAATTACCGAGTACTGCTGGGATATGGCAGATGGGTAATTGATAATATCAAGCGCAGCCCAGTAATTGGTATAGTAATAGCCTTACTGACTGTGTTGGCTTATCCATTTGTTGGCCTATTCCTGTTGTACCGTGCGATCTCATCGAAGTCAAAGTCTGAGCAGACAAAGAGCAATAAATCTTCGAAAGGAGACTATATCAAGTATGAGGAGGTAGATAAAGATGAGGACTTCTTGGACTTATCTGAGTTAGAGGAATCTAAGCAAGAAATTAAAAACCGGTACGACGAGCTTTTCTAACATCTTAGAGCTCTGATGCTTCTTTGGACAGTATATTTTCTATTTGTAGCAATCCTCACCTGGTCTTATGGATGGGTTATACACTATATCTCACAATCATGGACAAGCAGTGAGTCAGCAAAAGAACGGCTTCACAATACTATTCTATCGACTCCTGTTACGGTCATCGTAATAGTTAGAAATGAAGGCAAGAATATTCTAGCCTGTCTTACTTCTATACTCTCAAATCCTGCCAAGCTACTCCACCAGGTCATTGTCGTAGATGACCATTCTGATGATGATACAACATCACAGATAGAATCGCTGGCAGATCCTAAAATTGAATTATTACAGTTGTCAGATTTTCAATCCTTGTCTCAATACGGATCGAGCTATAAAAAATCTGGTTTGCACTATGCGTTGAGCCGATGTCAGACTAATTGGGTCATGACGACAGATGGCGATTGCATAGTTGGAGACTCTTGGATTAATGCTATGCTCAAGCATGCTGAAGTGAATAATAGTGATATGATGACCGGCCCAATAGTGCTGCATGGAGATAATAGTATAGTACAACGATGGCAAAGCATAGAAATGATGGGTACTATGGCAGGCACCATGGCGGGAATTCAATCAAAAACCTATTATTCTGCCAATGCAGCCAACATGCTCTTTCGGAAAGCAGACTACCTAGAGTATCTGGATGCTGAGAAGCACAATTATGCATCTGGAGATGATGTCTTCTTCGTTCAGTGGATGGCTAAGAAAAAGAAGAAAATAGGTTTCTCTAAAGACTCTGATGCTATCGTTTCAACAGGGGCAGAGTCAACACTCCGAGGATTATATCAACAGCGTCTTAGATGGAGTACCAAGACTATGGCATATAAGGATATAGGTATGAAAGCTCTGATGGCTTTGATCTTCATATTTCATATGTTAATTTTCATCAACTTGGTTTTCGGATGTGTTCTGATGAATGCAAGGTTGTTTTCTGCGAGTATATTGATGCTATTGATAAAAGCCATCTTCGACTTTCGATTGCTCAACCGACTGAGTAGGTTCTTTGATCATCCATACCGTTTGAACCAAGGATTTTTCATTATGATATTTCTACATAGTCTATATATCGTGATGATTGGGATAATTGGTCTTTTCGTCAAAAACTATCGGTGGAAAGGTCGCAGGGTACGCTAGCTGTTATGGTCTATCATACCAATCTCCTGAAGTATCTGCAGCTGTGATGCATAGGTCAAGGCAATATTTTCTCGGGTAAACATAGTTGCTGTTGGACCATAAGCTATCAGTCTCTGGTTGAGGAGGATAACTTGATCAAAGTAGTCATCGGCTGTAGCTAGGTCATGATGTACCACCAGCATTGTTTTGCCCGATTTACTCAATTTTTTAAGAATCTCAATTATTTTGGACTCTGTAGTAATGTCAACACCTACAAAGGGCTCATCTAAGAAGAGCAAGTCTGCTCCTTGACAGATTGCACGTGCTAAAAATACCCGCTGCTGCTGGCCACCAGATAGTGCCCCAATCTGGCGATCTTTCAGATGACTTATGCCAAGCTCTTCTAATGCTTGCATGGCAATCTCTCGATCCTGCTGATTAAGGCGCTGCAAGAGCTTTTTGTGGGGATACCGCCCCATCAGCACGATATCCATTACAGTTGCAGGAAACGACCAGTCCACCTCATCCTTCTGAGGTACATACGCCACTCTCTTTCTTACCTCATCAATGTTTTTGTTAAATACCTTGATGGTCCCTGTATTTGGTTGGATGATATCAAGTATCGTCTTGAACAGCGTAGATTTTCCAGCACCGTTTGGGCCAATCACACCATAGATGCTACCACCTTGTAGCTCTAGGAAGATATTGGATAGTACCCGTTTGCGCTCATAGGATACCGACAATCCTTTTATGCTTATTACACTACTCATTTGTTCAGGCGGTATATTAAGAGAACAAGCCCAAGAAGCATCACTCCTGCGAGAATCCATATAAAAGACCGCTGTGATTTATCGCTGCCACTGTGATCATGTTCATAACCTTGAGTGCTCGTCTGGCTAACTCCTTGAGTAAGTGCGGATACGATAGTCTCAGTATTATACCTAAGCATGTCGATGTAAGTGCTGGCCGGGCTCTCAGTATCACCAAGGGAGTCTGCATATAACTTGCCGCCTATAGTGATCCCATTATCATGCGCCAGTTGTTCGATGAGTTTAGGATTGATCGTGCTCTCGACGAATATGGCAGGAATATTTTGATCTCTTATGGCTTTATTTACACGGACTATATCGGAAGTCTGTGCCTCTGCTTCAGTAGATATACCCATGATCGCTTCGAGCTTGATACCATATTTATTACCATAATATTGAAAAGCATCATGGCTTGTAATTAAGACTCTTTTTTCTTCTGGTATGGTTAGTATAGATCTTAATATTTCCTGATCGAGGATGTTCAATTGCTCTACATAGGCTAGGTAGTTGTCTTGGTATGATTTTTCATTTGCTGGATCTAACTTTACGAGCGCATTCTTGATATTGCGGGCATATATGATGCCATTGGCTGCATCCATCCAAGCATGCGGATCCGAAGAATTTTCGTATGTCTGACTCCTTAAGACTCTCACCCCTTCTGTTACTGTAACAGCGTTGGCTTCAGTGCCACTGTTTTCGATCAGTTCGTTGATCCATCCCTCAAATGTTAAGCCATTGATCAGTATGAGATCAGCTTGTGTAACCAAGCGAGCATTGGCTGGTGTTGGCTCATGCAGATGTGGGTCGCCGCCAATTGGCACGATCATCTCTACATCTATATGATCACCACCTACACTTTGGGCCATGTCAGCGATCATAGAAGCCGAAGCGACAACGAGTGGTTTGTCACTTTGAGCTATAAGCGCAAGTGCTTGCAGGAAGAATAGAAATATGAAGGAGATCTTTTTCACGAGTTATTGTTTTTTTATCATGAGCTTAGTGGATACCTTTTCGCTTAACACGATTTCTTCATTGTTGAGATACACTTTGATCGATTGATCGTATAACACTTTATTGATAATCTCAAATTCACTTCCGAGTTCTATTTTTAGCTCATTGAGGTAGGATAGGAACTCATCATTGTGATTTTTGACACCTATCAGTACTCCTTTCTCACCTATCTGAAGTTGACTTAGCATGAGCTGCTCTCTGATGGTAAATTTCCCATCAGCATTTGGAATTGGGTCGCCATGCGGATCATACTTGGGATAATCTAAAAACTCATCCAATCGCTCAATCAATTTTTCAGAGTTGATATGCTCCAGTTCTTCAGCCAGCTCATGTACTTCTTCCCAGGAGAAATTCAGTTTGTTTGCTAAGAATGTTTCCCACAGCCGATGCCGACGTATTAGACTAGTGGCCACCACAGCACCTTGCGCCGTCAGCCTTGATCCTTTGTACTTTTCATATTGGATCATCTCTTTTTGCGATAACTTGCGCATCATATCGGTCACCGATGCAGCAGTTGTCTCCATGATCTCGGCTATAGCATTGGTGCTGGCAGCAGACTTGGTGCGCTCATGGATCTTGTAAATCGCCTTGAGATAATTTTCTTCGGTAAAGCTGAGCATAACGAGATTTATACAAAAATATAAAATTTAGACGAGCCTAAATTTTATAAAATGATCGTTCTAAACTTTATAATGAGCTATAATCGCAGGCAATGCCTTATCGCCAGCGAAATTACTGTCAATTACTGCATTTAGAATGTTAACTTCGATATCTTCAAATAGCCTTACATTTGCAATCTTTTTGATCAATGTGAAAAACTAAAAATAGACACAACTAATGGTACAAAATATTACTTACCTGGTGCCAGCCTTCGGCGTTATCGCACTCTTATACACCTTTTGGAAATCAGCTTGGGTTAGCAAGCAAGAAGTCGGGACAGAGAAAATGGCCCGTATTGCTGATAATATTGCCGATGGGGCAATGGCCTTTCTTAAAGCGGAATATAAAGTACTAGCCATATTCGTAGTAATCGTAGCAGCATTGATGGCATGGAGTGGAATGAATGAAGGATCTTCACCCCTCGTAGCCTTATCATTTATCTTAGGAGCTATCTGTTCGGCCTTGGCGGGATTCTTAGGAATGAGAGTCGCTACTAAAGCAAATGTTCGAACAACGAATGCTGCAAGAACAGGATTAGGAAAAGCACTGGAAGTAGCCTTTGGTGGTGGTGCTGTGATGGGATTAGGTGTTGTAGGTCTCGGTGTCCTTGGACTTGGTACGCTGTTTTTGGTCTATTCAGGAATGTTTGGAATAGCTTCGCAAGCTGAAGTGACTAAGGTCATTACAGTGCTGACAGGATTCTCATTCGGAGCATCGTCAATAGCATTGTTCGCTAGAGTAGGTGGAGGTATATATACTAAAGCTGCTGATGTCGGAGCTGATCTCGTAGGTAAGGTAGAAGCGGGAATACCTGAGGATCATCCACTTAACCCAGCAACTATTGCAGACAATGTAGGAGACAATGTCGGTGATGTTGCAGGTATGGGTGCAGATCTATTCGAGTCTTATGTAGGCTCAATTATAGGTACAATGGTTTTGGGTGCAGTATTTATAGGAAGCGCCACTGTGGGCAATAGTGCATGGATAGATAATTTTGGCGGATTATCTGCCGTATTACTGCCATTGGTGCTTGCTTCAGTAGGCATTATCACTTCAATCATCGGAACATTCTTCGTAAAAGTTGGTGAGGGTGGTGATCCCCAGAAGGCGTTGAATAGAGGAGAATTTATAGCAGGCGGTATCATGATTGCATTGACTTATCTGATTTCTAAATGGATGTTGCCAGCGTCATGGACCTTTAATGGACAGGAGTATACACCTACTGGAATCTTTCTTGCAGTGATCATAGGATTGATATCTGGGGTTCTTATAGGCGTTGTTACAGAGTACTATACAGGTACTGGCACCAAGCCAGTATTGTCTATCGTAAAGCAGTCATTGACTGGATCTGCCACTAACATTATTGCTGGATTAGGTGTCGGTATGATCTCGACAGCTATTCCAATCATCATATTAGCCTCGGCTATTATTGGAGCGCACTATTTCGGTGGATTATATGGTATTGCAATTGCTGCAGTTGGTATGTTATCTAATACAGGCATCCAATTAGCCGTAGATGCCTATGGACCTATAGCGGATAATGCAGGAGGAATCGCTGAGATGGCAGAGCTTGAAAAAGAAGTAAGACAAAAAACTGATAAACTTGATGCGGTAGGTAATACGACGGCAGCAATAGGCAAGGGATTTGCGATCGGATCTGCGGCGTTAACAGCGCTGGCACTATTTGCGGCATTCATGGCTACATCAGGTATCACATCGATTAATATCGCCCAGCCTAAGGTGATGGCTGGATTGTTATTAGGAGGAATGCTCCCATTCTTATTCTCTGCTTTATCAATGAATGCGGTTGGACGTGCTGCGATGGATATGATTAATGAGGTTCGAAGACAGTTTAAAACAATTCCAGAATTGAATAAAGCTCTTGCCGTAATGCGTAAGTATGATGGTAAAGATATGAGCGAATGGTCTAAAGAAGATATAGTAACATTCGAAGCTGCTGACGGCAAAGCGGAGTATGACAAGTGTGTAGCAATATCTACTGCAGCATCTATCAGAGAGATGGTAGTTCCAGGATTGATAGCTGTTGTTTCTCCTGTGCTGGTAGGTTTTGCTGGTGGCGCTGAGATGTTAGGAGGGCTACTCGCTGGAGTAACAGTATGTGGCGTATTGATGGCTATATTCCAGTCTAATGCTGGTGGAGCTTGGGATAATGCTAAGAAGATGTTTGAAGAGGGTGTGGATATAGATGGAACTACACACTACAAAGGGTCTGATGCCCACAAAGCAACAGTAGTTGGTGATACGGTAGGTGATCCATTCAAAGATACTTCTGGACCATCGTTGAATATCCTACTGAAATTGATGTCTGTAGTGGCATTAGTTATCGCTCCATTTTTAGGATAAAATCTACATCTCAGGAATCATTGACATTCCAGAGTTATACATACGTTAAAGTATATTGTGCCCGACACTAGTTGTTGGGCACTTTTAGTTTTAAGTATGTATCTTAAACTTTGTATGGATGCATAATCAAGTATTGTCCAAAGTGAGAAATAAAAGCGATCGCTTAATGGTTCAATCTTTGCTTAGTTATACATGTTATCCTTCTACAAGAAAAAATGAGAAATATGATTAGACTGGTGGTGTTAGCTTTAGTGGCAGTAGGAAGCTACTTCTTTGGGCCGTTTGGTAATAACGCTGAGATCAATGAGGATCGTGAGAAAATGATTCAGAAGGCGGTATTTGGTGTACTCGAGCAGGCACATTTTGATCCTAAGGATCTCAATGATGATTTGTCATGGCAAGTGTTTGATGAGTTTTTAGCTTCAATAGATGGTCGCAAGAGATTTTTGTTAGCAGAAGATATCCAACAGTTTGAGCCATACAAGCTTCAGTTAGACGATCAGGCGAAAGCTGGCTCATTGGAGTTTTTCGATTTAGCCAATGCGACACTCGAAACCAGAATAGATGAAGTTGAAGTTATATACCAAGAAATTTTAGGGAAGCCATTTGATTTAAAAATAGAAGAGTCTTACGAGTTCGATCCAGAGAAAAAAGATTTCCCTACTGATCTTGCTGATAGAAAAAATAGATGGCGCAAGTCATTGAAGTACGAAGTCTTGGCGAGACTAGAAGACAAAATAGAGAATCAAGAGAATAGCGAAGATGACTCTGAAGAAGTCAAAACCTTCGAGGAATTGGAAGTTGAGGCAAGAGAAGCCATTCTTGAAAACTACGACGACTGGTATGAGCGATTTCAGAAGATCAGGAGATCAGACCGTTTTGAGGCTTATATAAACTCATTTGCGCACTTGTTTGACCCACATACAGATTACTATAATCCTAAGGAAAAGCAGGACTTTGATATGGATATGAGTGGCAAGCTCGAAGGCATTGGAGCTAGACTCAGAACAGAAGGAGATTTAACTAAGGTGGTTTCTATTGTGCCGGGCGGGCCAGCATGGAAAGGTAAAGAGTTAGAAGTAGATGACGCTATTGTAAAAGTTACCCAGAAGGGAGAAGAAGGAGTTGATGTTCTTGGCATGAGAATCGACGATGTCGTATCAATGATCAGAGGTAAGAAGGGAACAATAGTCGTATTGACTGTTCAAAAGTCAGATGGCACCAAAGTAGATGTAGAAATCGAGAGAGATGTAGTTGAAATCGGAGCATCAAAAGCCAAGTCAGCCTTGATGTCATTAGATGGCACCGCAGAAAATATTGGTTATATACACCTTCCAAAGTTTTATTCAAGCTTCGAAGGTCCAGATGGGGTAAGTTGCGCAGCAGATATTGCCAAAGAACTCGACAAGCTTAAAGAAAACAATGTCAATGGAATCATCCTTGACTTACGTAGCAATGGTGGCGGTTCACTGCGAGATGTGGTAGACATGACCGGGCTATTTATCGAAGATGGTCCTATCGTACAGGTTAAGCCAAGAGATCGCATGCCTTATGTATATAAGGATGATGATTCTGGTGTTAAGTATGATGGTCCCGTAATCGTGATGATGAATTCATTTAGCGCCAGTGCATCAGAGATTTTGGCAGCAGCATTACAAGATTATGAGCGTGCAGTAATAGTTGGGGCTCAGTCGTTTGGGAAAGGGACAGTCCAGAGATTCATCGATCTTGATAGGGCAGTTAGAGGAAACAATGAGTTCAAGCCTCTTGGCGAGGTTAAGATAACCATGCAGAAATTTTATAGAGTCAATGGTGGATCTACACAACAGAAAGGAGTCTCTCCTGATATAGAGTTTGTGGATAGATATACACATATAGAAGTAGGAGAAAGAGAGTATGATCACTCAATGGAATGGTCGCAGATCGCAGGCCTTACCTATGATCAAGAAGTATATAAAGTTAAGGATATCGATAAGCTGCGTCAGCGAAGTATAGCACGTATGGCCAAGGATAAAGAGTTTAAGCTTATCGAAGAGCAAGCTAAACTACTGAAGACCAATCGTGATGTATCTGAGTTTGACTTATCATATGACAAGTTCAATGATTACCTCGATGCAAGAGACGAAGAGCAAGAGAGATTTGACGACGTCATGAAAGATAGCATTACCGATCTCAAAGTGTGGAATATGGAGCAAGACCTGCTTTCTTTCTTTGATGATGAGAGCAGTCAAGCTAAGAACGAAGATTGGATCAAAGGATTGAGAAAAGATATCTATATAAAAGAAACATTGGCCATAATGGCGGATATGATAAAAGGACCTGCCTACACCAAACTTCACGATCAAGAGTAGAATTAATAGGCATAACAAGATATTTAGGAGCCCCTATCATGCAAGTTTTGATAGGGGCTTCTTTATTTTGGGTGTGCTAAAAGCAATGTCATCACGTGGAGTACCTTACTATAGAACATGCCTCAAAAAGTTATGGAGAGAAAGTCCTGTTTAAGGACTTATCTATGACCATAAGCAAGGGCGAGAAGATCGCTATTATCGCCAAGAATGGCAGTGGTAAATCCACACTGCTTAAAGTCATAGCCGGTTTAGAAACTGCAGAGGGCGAGCGCTCATTGGTAAGACTTAATCGTACAGTAAGAACAGCGTTTTTGGATCAAGAGCCAGACTTTGCACCTAAGGATAATGTCATGCAAGTCCTATTGGATATGGACAATGAGGTCATTAAAGCCAT
>CAZAXY010000026.1:31278-34179 GCA_964489125.1 uncultured Saprospiraceae bacterium | reverse complement strand
ACGCATAGACTGTACCTTCATTGTGCAAATCCGCTCGAATATCATTCACAAATGCAGTGCTCGGCAATTCTGACACTCTGCTCAGATTCACACTGCGCCAGTTAGTCCCTCCATCCTCTGTCACCTGTATCCCGCCATCGTCCGTACCTGCATAAAGAAGGTTTTCATTGAGCGGCGATTCTCCCAGTGACGTAATTGTATTATAGTTTGACATGGCGTTGACATCCCAGGCATTATCAAAACTCTGTTGCTTACCCATGATAGGTAACTCGAATCTGTTTTGATTTTTGGTTAAGTCTTCACTAATTGCCGTCCAATCATCGCCCCGATTATCAGAGCGCCATACTCGCTGTGAAGCAAAATATACTCTCCTTGGGTTATGAGCACTCACCAAAATCGGTGCATCCCAATTGAAACGCTCATAAGGTTCATTAGGGCCAACTTCAGGTCTTATATAAGTAGTCTCACCAGTGGTATGATCTATACGCCAGAGGAATCCTTCTTGAAACTCACCATAGGTAATATTAGGATTACCAGGTTCTGTAGCGGACTGATGGCCATCTGCACCTAGTACCACATCCCAATGACGATTGCGTATCCCATCCTCATACATCGTACGAGAAGGACCACCATGAGAGCCGTTATCCTGAGTTCCTCCATATATGCGATAGAATGGCTCACTGTCATCTACGGCCACTTTGTAGTATTGCGTAAGGGGCAAGTTGCGTGTATATCTCCAAGTCTTAAGTCCATCGAAAGTCTCATAGAGTCCACCGTCAGTACCCATAATCACATAGTCTGGATCATTAGCTCGCCAACTGATTGCATGAGTGTCTACGTGCTTATTATCTTCATTAATCCGTCTATAGGTCTTACCATGATCATCAGATACAAGGACATTGTTGTTCATCAGATAGATACGTCCCTCATGATGAGGATCTGCATACAATTCTTGATAATAGTGTGGTCCTGTCCCTCCTGATGTCATATCGGATTGTCTAGTCCAACTCGCGCCACGATTACGTGAGATATATAATCCTCCAGTTGCATGATCTGTTTCAATGGCTGCATAGATCACATCAGAGTTGAAAGGTGATATCGCCAATCCAGTCTTACCGAGGTTTGACTTAGGCAGACCTTTAACCGTCTTGTTCCAAGTCTCTCCACCATCAGTACTTTTATATATAGCCGTTCCTGGGCCACCACCCATATAGGCGGCTACAGTTCTATGTCGATCCCAAGTGGCAGCATACAATACATCAGGATTATTTGGATCCATTATGACTTCAGTCACTCCAGTCCATTCTTCATCGCCGAGTGTCTTATACCATGATTGACCACCATCAGTTGATTTATATAATCCACGCTCGCCTCCACTGCTCCAGAGTGGACCTTGAGCTGCCACCAATAGGACATCTGAATTATTGGGATGTACTATGATGCGAGAAATGTGCTCTGTTGCTTTTAAGCCCATGTGAGTCCAACTTGCGCCATCATCATCACTTTTATAGATGCCATCACCAAATCCTACATGGCGTCCTCCTACGTTTTCGCCAGTTCCAACCCATACGGTATGTGGGTTACTTGGATCTATAGTCACACACCCTATCGAATAGGAGGCCTCTCCATCAAATATTGGCTCATAAGTTGTTCCAGCATTGACCGTCTTCCAAACTCCTCCAGAGCCCACGGCAACATACATCACGCTGTTATCTTCTGGATGAATAGCTATATCCGCAATTCTTCCCGAGGTTATAGACGGTCCAATATTCCTAAACTTCAGTGAAGAATAGCTTGAAGAACTGATTAGTACAGAGTCAGTTTGACTCGTCAGTTGCAGTGAAAATAGGGCTGCAATACACAGACATACATATTTCATAATTATTATCATCTTGATTTATGGGATTGAAAGTAAAAACTAAATTTTAATTCAATAGTACGAATCAGCGAGTGGGGACAAACAAAAAGGCCTCCTGATTGCTCAGAAGGCCTCTTAATCTATTCTTAAAGTTCAGTTTATTGATGGAAATTGCCAGTTCCCAATTCAACGGTTTTGATCCAGGTTCCTGCAGGTAACTGCTGCGTTAATTGCATATTATTAAGGATCGCTATTGACTCCATCTCATCGGCAGGAACACCGAGACTATTGAGAGCTAACTGAAGTGTAGCTGCACGATTAACCTTACGGATCTTAAGACGATCTGGTGTAACATTGATCATGTTAGGATCGGTAAGCACATCGAAGTTTTGCATGGTATTGCTAAAGGTTCTTACATATGTATTGAAATCGGTCATAGCGGAAAGACCATGGAATATGTATATGAGCCCATTATACTCAATAAAATAAGTCAATATTCGCAAATCCGGCTGTTGTGCCTGTTGTTGACCAGCTTGTGCTGGTTGTTGAGCAACGGTCGACACTAAGGCTACCGCAGGCAGCCCATTGACCCTCGTCTCTGTTGATTCTAGTACCTCTAAGCGATCTTGCTCCACCGTAGCTTGCACGGCTGCTTGAAGATTCTGTTGCGGAGATAAGGTCATAATCATCAACGCTTTGCCATCTGGTGCTGCCATCTGAACCATCTGTGGTGTGTTCACAATCCGCCACTCTGGAGGCACGGGGAAATAAAACTTCAAGTCAGGGTGAAAGAATGTGTTGAATTTCACAAAGCCCTGGCGTGGGTCCTCGCCGAAGATCATGCCATCAATGAGTTGTAAATACTCATCACGACCCACTTTAAACTCAGTTTTCCCTGATTCTGCTTGATAGGCATCGGCAAGTCGGTGCACTGTATTAAACCGATCAACAGGATCTGGATGTGTGGATTGGAACGTCGGAATTGATACACCAGCCTGAGTCTGTAGTCTATGTAATACTTCAAAGAATCCTGCCATCTTATT
>CAZAXY010000026.1:0-31178 GCA_964489125.1 uncultured Saprospiraceae bacterium | reverse complement strand
CACCAGCCTGAGTCTGTAGTCTATGTAATACTTCAAAGAATCCTGCCATCTTATTAGCATCATATCCTATCTGCGTACTATAGGAAACACCTAACTCATCTGACTGGCTCTCATCATCTCTACCAAACTTAAGGAACATTAATCCAAGTCCTTGCTGAGCAAGCTCCCCTAGTTGTCTGAACTCTGGAGACACAATCATCCCAGCAACAAAAAGTCCTCCATAAAGCTGTTGTTTAGACAATTGAGCTGAACTGTGACGAGCAGTTATATGTCCTATCTCGTGACCCAATACTCCTGCAAATTCTGCCTCATTATTGAAATGAGCCATTATGCCTCTGGTAAAATAAACGTAGCCGCCTGGTACTGCAAAGGCATTGACCACTGGGGAATCCAAAATTCTGAATTTATACTCTAAATCCGGAAGGTGCGATATGGCACCCATTTCTTGCCCTTTCTCATTGATAAATGCCTGAATTTCATCATCGTCATATAGACCATAATTGGCAATTATAGCAGGATCAGACTCAGCTCCGAGAGCTAGTTCTTGTTCAGCAGATATGAAGTTTAACTCTTTCTTCCCAGTGACAGGATTGACGGCACAGGAGCTAAGAATAAACATTCCAGCAATAAGTGATATTGCCAATTTGAAATTAGAAGACATTCCTTAAGATTTGTTTAGTTATGACTATAAGACTTGAAAATAAAGCTATGTAACGTTAAGTAAACAATAAAATGGATGTCAACTTTGATAATTTTGCACCATAATCGTGATAACGAGGCATTATGAGTAAGCACGGAAAGGTATTAGTAGCTATGAGCGGCGGCATTGACAGCACAGTTACTGCGATGCTGATGCACGAGGCTGGTTATGAAGTGATAGGCATCACCATGAAGACTTGGGACTACGCCAGCTCAGGAGGGTCGAAGAAGGAAACGGGATGCTGTAGCTTAGATAGTATAAATGATGCTCGTGAAGTGTCTGTGGAGATGGGCTTTCATCATTTCATAATTGATATCAGAGAGGAATTTGGAGATTATGTCATAGATGATTTTGTAGACGAGTACATCGCAGGTCGCACGCCTAATCCGTGCATTCTATGCAATACCCATATCAAGTGGTCTGCCCTTCTCAAGCGCGCCGATGCTATGGATTGTGAATTCATTGCCACAGGTCACTATGCAAAAATCAATCAGACTAATGGCAGATACCATATCACCCGGGCTAAGGACCTCAATAAGGATCAATCATATGTACTCTGGGGTCTCGATCAAGAATGTATGGCACGAAGCAAGTTTCCATTAGCAGAATATACCAAGCCTGAGATTCGACAGATGGCTGCAGATCGAGGCTATGAGTCATTGGCCAAAAAGGCTGAAAGCTATGAGATATGCTTTGTCCCAGATAACGACTATAGAGGATTTCTTAAGCGCCGAGTACCTGGATTAGAAGATCAAGTTGCTGGCGGAACGTTCATTGACCAACAAGGGAACATCATTGGTAAGCACGATGGATATCCTTTTTACACGATAGGTCAGCGCAAAGGTCTCGGTGGAGGATTTAAGACGCCCAAATATGTAACTGAAATTAGACCAGAAGACAATGTGGTCGTATTAGGAGAATCACACGATCTAATGCGCAATGGAATGATCGTCTCCGAGATCAATATGCAGAAGTATGCTTCCATTACGGATGGCACTGAAGCCCGCACCATGGTGAGATATAATGATCGTGGTGTGATGGCACAGCTATTCCCTCAGGATGGCAATCAAATGAAAGTAGAGTTCCTCGCTAATGTAAGAGGTGTCGCTCCCGGTCAATCCGCCGTGTTTTATGAAGGCGATGATGTGATTGGGGGAGGTCGGATTTATTCGAGTCTATAAGATTTGTGTAGATATTTGATACCAGTTGCGAGTAAGAAAGTTGAGAGTTACGAATTACAAGTACTGAGCATATGGCTCACAATTTTGTGCTTACCATTTATTATTGTGTGGAGGGCATTGAGCAGTTTGATTCAATGATCAGAAATGGCAATAGTAAGGACTAAAACATAACGCCCCCAGTAATGCTGGGTTCATCGCAATCATCACTATAGTGGAACAAATAATTGCCCTCAAGCATATTTCCGGTTAAACGATGAAGCGTATCCTTCTTAGTGGGATCAACAGCCTCATAACCAGAATCACCTGGATACATACTACAGAACACCCCATTCTCAAAAGCTACTTTAGGTGCTACCGTGATCGGGCCAGTGCGGTTAAACTCTGCCACAACATCTCGATAGCTCCGTGCATTCTTGATACGCTGTAAGGAGATATATGTAGGAGGGAGCAATTGTTGACTCCTATTATGATCTGCAGTAAAGATGGCATGAACTGGAACCCAAGAGTAATCAACGATCTCACTATCATCTATTTTGACTTTACTATTGTCAAAATCTATTAAAGCATGAAAAAACCAAGTTGCAAACCTCCTCGACTCTCCAGCAGGCGTGGTCCAATGATAGTAGTGATGTGATGGATCGATGTCGATATTTAGATTAGTTTCTTCCTTCGCCTCCCGTTTGGCAGCAGTGACAGCAGCTTGTTTGATATCTGAAGAGGAGGTCAATTCTTCGGATTCTATTCGACCCCCAGGAAAGACCCAAAACCCTGGGGCAAATTTTAGCTCCTCGTTTCTCTTAAGAAGCAGTACCTCAAGGCCATTATTTTCACGGAATACGCACACCGTCGCTGCATGTTTTATCTCTATCATAATTTGTCCTTAGCACTACTATGCATGATGACAGAACGATCTATTTAGAGATTTAGCTTAAATAATATTGGAAAGCCTGCACTTTCATTTTCGGCAGAAATGAAAAGAGTCTGGTCATCTGCCATGACGATGCCTTCGGTCTGGCGTCTATTAGTGATATTCTTACGCTCCATACTACCATTTAGAAAATTGGTTCCAGACCAGTCGGAAACGGTCCAGATAAAGGGATCAAAACCATCACCTGGATTATATCCGAGCAGATAGAGCTGACTCTGGTCATCCGACAACGCAGCTGCGGTAAGAGCGCCACGAGTGTCTGTAGAACTGATCAAGTTAGCAACATATGTTCCAGGAGTCTTTGGAAGGCTATAGAGCTTGGTTTGCATATCCTGCCAGTTTTTGCTAAACAAGTATAGGCTATCGCCATATGCTATGATCGACTCGCAATCGTGGTTGTGGCCATAGCCATTGAAGAAATCCTTTTGATCTGGGTAGCTAAATGCGATCTCCTCAGCAGCGATCTCATCCTTAGAAAGTAGATCTGATATCTGAGCTTTATAGATCTTCAGATCCTTCCGATTACCAAAATTATTACCAAAGTTGCCGGCATAAACAAAATTGCTATCAGTAGTCATGTCCTCCCAATCCTTGTTAATTGCACCATTGAAGAACACTGTTCTAAGTACTTCTCCACTATATGGGTCAAACTGATACAAAGCAGGCTCGCCTCCACTATCATTGAGCGTCCAAAATGTGCTATCTATTCTGGCAAGACCGGAGGTTTCTTTTATAGTCTTAGAAAGTTTAGCTTGGACAGTATCTAATGTAATCGTAGTGTATATGGATATATCTGGCTGTACACGCTCTTGCCTATTGCAAGCTGCTATAATTGAGATCATGAGAAGTGAGCAGAAAACTTTCATAGAGCGATGGATTATGCACAGCGAATGTATCAACTATCCTTTGAATGTCCTAAACACGAGATAAAAGCAAAATAACAAATGTGTTCCGAGCAGTTGTGCAATTTGCTTTCTTAAAGTCTGAATAATTTCAGAGTTTTCTTGTATGATATCTATGTAGGTATAAACATTTATCGTAATCAGAAAGCCTGTTCCGCAACAGCAAGCTAAATTTGATGTTGATGGATAAAATGACTGAAGAGGAATTGGAAGCTACATTAGCAACTTTTTTATAATATTTTTCCTATGCCCATTTATCACAAACTCGGTACGACACCACCTAAAAGACATACTCAATTCGAAAAGCCAGGTGGCGGCTTGTATTATGAGCAGCTCTTTGGCACCATAGGTTTTGATGGGATGTCCTCCCTGCTCTATCATACTCAGCGACCTACAATGGTTAAGCAGATTCTTGGACAAAAGGATGTAACTCCAAAAATTGCTGTAGAAAAAAACCTAACTAGTCGCAAGCTGATCGGTTTTGATGTAGCTCCTGAAGCTGACTTTTTAGAATCGCGCGTGACATTATTAGTCAACAACGATGTGCATATCGGCGTAGCAGCACCTAAAGAATCAATGACTGAGTATTTCTATAAGAATGCTGATGCTGATGAAATGCTATTCATACATAAAGGTACGGGCACGCTCAAGACTTTAGTAGGAAACATCCAGTTTGAATACGGGGATTATCTTATCATACCACGTGGGATGATTTATCAGGTAGAATTTGACTCAAGGGATAATCGGATCTTGTATACTGAGTCATTCCATCCGATTTATACCCCTAAGCGCTACCGCAATTGGTTTGGCCAACTTCTTGAGCATTCTCCTTACTGCGAAAGAGATTATAAACTGCCTGAAAATCTTGACACCTATGATGAATCAGGGGACTTCTTAATCAAAGTGAAGAAGCAAAACACGATGCATGAGATGGTTTATGGATCGCATCCATTTGATGTTGTGGGTTGGGATGGATACAACTACCCTTATGGATTTTCTATCCACAATTTTGAGCCAATCACTGGACGAGTTCATCAGCCGCCACCAGTTCATCAGACCTTTGAGACTAAAGCATTTGTGATCTGTTCATTCTGCCCTCGGTTATATGATTATCATCCTAAGTCTATTCCTGCTCCATATAATCACTCTAATATCGATTCTGATGAGATGCTCTATTACGTCGACGGAGATTTTATGAGCAGAACCAACTTTGCTCCGGGGCACATTTCTTTGCATCCGTCAGGCATCCCTCATGGGCCTCATCCAGGCACATACGAGGCCAGTATCGGACAGAAGAAAACTGCAGAATTAGCTGTCATGATAGATACATTCAAACCGCTCATGATCACAGAGGATGCCCTCAAAATTGATGATGGCGAATACTACAAATCATGGATCGCTCATTAATTCAACTAAATACTCGTTATGATCATTGATATTCCACAAGATTCTGACTTTTCTATTCACAATATACCTTTCGGTATATTTTCAACATCTAAGCGTAAACCAAGAGTAGGTATCGCTATTGGAGAACATATTTTGGATTTAGTGTCAGTCGCTGACCTTGGTGTGTTCAACTTTGACACAAGCGTGTTAAGTCAATCAGTTTTGAATGACTTTATTTCACTCGGCAAACCAATAACTAATAAGGTAAGGACAGATATACAAGACTGGATCAAAGATGACAACTCGTCGCTGGTTGGAAAGCCAAAACTATTTGTGAAGCAGTCTGATGCCCAGATGCATCTACCAGTACAAGTAGGAGATTATACAGACTTCTACTCTAGTCTAGAGCATGCTACCAATGTGGGCATGATGTTCCGAGGTCCAGAGAATGCTCTCCTCCCTAATTGGAGGCATCTCCCAGTAGGATATCACGGTAGGGCTTCGTCAATTATCGTTAGTGGTCATGACATTCATAGACCTAAAGGACAGGTATTACCTAAAGGTGAAAGTCAACCTGTTTTTCGAGCCTCTGGCAGGGTAGATTTCGAATTAGAAACAGGTTTTATCATAGGAAAGCCAACGGCGCTTGGAGATTCTGTCACAGCATTAGATGCAATGGATCACATCTTTGGAATGGTCCTATTCAATGATTGGTCTGCGAGAGATATCCAAAAGTGGGAATACATACCTCTGGGGCCTTTCCTCGGTAAGAGCTTTGCCTCTTCGATTTCTCCATGGATCGTGACCATGGAAGCGTTGGAGCCATTTAGAGTGGCAGGGCCAAATCAAGACCCCGCTGTGCTATCCTATCTACAGACAATTCGAAACAACAACTACGATATAAACTTGTCTGTCAGCATCAAACCCGATGGAGCATCAGAGCAAATTGTTTGTCAATCTAATTTCAAATATATGTACTGGAGTATGGCGCAGCAACTTGCACATCATACGGTCAATGGATGTAATGTCAAGGTAGGAGACATGATGGGCTCTGGGACCATTTCTGGAAAAGATGAGCACTCCTACGGCTCCATGTTGGAAATTGCATGGGCAGGATCCAAGCCTGTCCATATGAATGATGGTAGCACCAGAATATTCATCAATGATCACGACACCGTAACCATACGTGGGCATGCAGAAAAAAATGGTATAAGAGTAGGATTTGGAAACGTCGAAACTAAAGTATTACCAGCTAAATAAACCTAAGAGATGAGCAATACAACGACCATTAATCCCAAGGAACTAAGTCAGCCAGAAAGGCATAAACTGTTGCTTACGGCGATTGCGCCAAGGCCGATTTGCTTTGCAAGTACTATTGATCTTAATGGTAATGTAAATCTCAGTCCATTTAGCTTCTTCAACATATTTAGCTCGAGTCCACCAGTGATGGTTTTTTCTCCAGCTCGCAATGGCAGAGACGGTTCGCTCAAGCACACCTTGCAGAACATTTATGATTTAAACGAAGTGGTCATCAATGTAGTCAATTTCGGTATCGCCGAGCAGATGTCTCTGAGCAGTACAGCTTACGACAAAGGAGTTAATGAATTTGTAAAGGCTGGACTAACGCAGATCTCGAGTGATCAGATAAAACCTCCCAGAGTTGGAGAAGCACCAGTAGCATTTGAGTGTACTGTTGATCAAGTCATAGAATTAGGAGATCATGGTGGCGCAGGAAATCTCGTAATCGCAAGAGTAGTTATGATTCATATTAACAATGACTATCTCGATAAGGACGGCAATCTAGATACATACAAGTTAGACTTAGTGGCTCGCATGGGAGGTAACTTGTACTGCCGAGCCAATGGCGATGCTCTCTTTGAAATCCCAAAACCACTAAGAACAAAAGGCATGGGTGTTGATGGACTTCCCGCACATGTCAGAAATAGTAGAGTGCTAACAGGCAATGACTTGGGACGATTGGGAAATAGTGAGGCGCTACCTGACAATACATATATCAATGAATGTAAATATTCGCCGGAAATAAGGGCTATAACAGCTTCTGAATCATCATCTTCGGAGCAACTTATTAGCATACACCAGCTTGCACAAGATGCTTTATCCAATGGGCAAGTCAAAAAAGCGCTCGCAATCCTTATGTGCCTTTCTTAAGTATACCTAAGTATAAACGTAACTTACCGTCAACTAATCGTTTTAACATGGACTCAAGACATGAGCAAGTATGATCAATTCCTTCAGCGAGCTAACGCTCCGATTGCGCTGGAGCACACTGAGATTATCAATAGTGAACAAGGCTTGCAGTCTTCCGATGTACTCAGTCGATCTGAAATCAATCTATTGAGCAATGATGGCTATCTAAATTGTGAAAACGGCTATCATCGCTTGGCAGACGGGAGTGTATATGTTGCAGTACATACTGACATGCCCGATGTAACTATAGAAATGATCGATTGGTGGTTTTGGTGGCATGCGGCACAAGATGTTAGGTATCAATTATGGTATCCTGATATGCACTTTGCTATCAAGGCAGATTTTAATGGACACTACAATGATGAATCAAAGACATACCGTCAGCGACTACACCAAAGCCAACATCTCGTGACTGAAGATGTCGGAGTAGGTCGCGAACAAATCTTGATCGACTTCATGTCGCCACTGGAATTCGGCTTTAAGCATCCGAGTGTTGATCCTTACCTCGAAACAATAATCTGTGCACGAGTTGGATCTCCTGAACAAAAAGTTTGGGGCAGTGAAATGTGCCACTATGTGCGGAAGACAACTGCAGGCGTGGAGATGCGTAGTCGATTTTGGATCGGCACTAAGTTGACACGCATGAAGCGTAGCGTATTAAACGGTCCCATCCACTGGTTCCTCAATCAACCATTGATTAAGAAATCTATCATCCCTAAAGCACTCCCTGCTAGAATGTTTCACCATTGTTCTCAAGAATATCATAATCTTGCAGAAATATTGCCCCAGTTATATCGACAAGAAACTAATACATGAAATATAGCGCCATCAATTTCAAAGAGAAGTTCAGCAAATTTTCGGATCACTGGTCTCCTAGGGTCATAAGCGAACTAAACGACTATCAGTTCAAACTTGCCAAACTGAGTGGCGATTTCATCTGGCATAGCCATACAGATACTGATGAAGCCTTTATCGTAATCAAAGGTCAGCTCCATATAGAATTCAGGGATGGCAGTATTACCATAAATGAAGGAGAGATGTATGTGGTGCCCAAAGGCATTGAGCATCGACCACATTGTACTGGTGAGGTTCATCTGATGCTCATCGAGCCTCGTGGCGTCGTAAATACCGGTGATGGCAACGCATCAGACATCACTGCAGATAACGATGTCTGGATATAACTCTAAGGGATGATCCGTTCATCTCCTCAAAGTTGAGACGACTGTTTTTCAGAGAAGGGTACGGCGAAAAACTGACATGAAAGAATACTTCTCTGCCCACTATTTCTGAAGATTTCTCCTTAGCTCTATATTAAAAAATAAGGTTGAGCCAAGAACAGCGAAAGCCGGTGTTGAGCATACCTTTGTGATTCAATTATAGTGTCCCTCTGAGTTCCTGCTCTCGCTCAATTGCTTCAAACAAGGCTTTAAAATTCCCTTTTCCAAATGATTGTGCACCTTTTCGTTGTATTATCTCAAAAAACATGGTTGGGCGAGGTTCAATCGGCTTGGTAAAAATTTGCAATAGGTATCCTTCATCATCTCTATCAACTAAAATTCCTAACTCTTGCAGAGGGGCGATGTCTTCGTCTATTTTTCCAACCCGAGCCTGAACGGCATCATAGTAAGTGTTAGGCACTCTTAAGAACTCTATTCCTCTACTACGCAACTGCCTAACTGTCTCGATTATGTCATCAGTAGCAACGGCAATGTGTTGAACTCCAGCGCCTTCATAGAAATCCAAATATTCATCAACTTGAGACCGTTTCTTACCTATTGCTGGTTCATTTATAGGAAATTTAATCCGGCCATTGCCATTACTGACAACCTTGCTCATTAAGGCGGTATACTCCGTAGATATATCCTTATCATCAAAGGTTAAAATATTGACGAAGCCCATCACTTTTTCATAAAATTCAACCCAATAATCCATTTTTCCCAAAGAGACATTGCCTACCATGTGATCCACGTATTTCAGACCAACCGACGATGGGTTGAAGTCCGGTGTCACCCATTTTTTGTAACCCGGCAAAAAGATGCCTTTGTAATCTTTTCTCTCAACGAAAATGTGAACAGTCTCACCGTAAGTATGTATTCCTGAGCGAATTACCTTTCCGTTCTCATCTTCTTCTGTGATTGGTTCAAAATAGGAAGCCGCCCCTCTCCGTATAGCTTCATTATATGCATAGTTAGCATCATCTACCCATAGTGCAACTACTTTTATTCCATCACCATGCTTATCGATATGCTCACCGATAATGGTGTTGCTCTTAAGTGGCGATGTAAGTACAAGCCGAATTTTATCCTGAACGACTACATAACTTTCCCTGTCTTTCAGCCCTGTCTCCAAACCAGCATAGGCTAAAGATTGAAAACCAAAAGCTGATTTGTAAAAATGAGCTGCTTGTTTGCTGTTGCTGACATATAATTCTATATAATCTGTGCCATTAAGTGGCATAAAATCTTCAGCCTGCTCATATATCTTTGGAATGCTTTGCGATGGTATCATCAGTAAAATTTTAAAACGTATAAATTGCTCCTATGCAACAATAGTAGAACTCCGCTCGATTCATTATGTTGCACCAGCAACATTGTCTTTTGATGTGAGTTTAATCCCTTCTAAAGTAGAATTGCTAATTATAAATACCTCATCTCATAAATTGTGCTATGAAGGAGAACCAACGATTTGGCATATACATAGAAAGAACCTTTAAAAAGATAATCTGGACTTATCAGCAAGTATTTCGAGACAACGATATTAATCTAACTATTGAGCAGTGGGTGATTCTACAGCGCATAGATACATTAGGTCAAAGCGCTTCTCAAGCAGAGATTGCAAACACGAGTTACCGAAATAGGGCGACCACCTCTCGAGTAATTGAAGGGCTTCGTAAAAAACACTTGATTAAAAAAAAGCGATTTGTTGGAGATTTAAAACGCTATAAATTAGTGCTTACGCCAAAAGGCTATGAGGCGTATCAGGAAGCTCTTCCACTTGTGGAGAAACTAAGGACTATCGGAAATCAAAATATCAATCAAGATAAATTTGACATGCTAATCGAAGTGCTGGACCAAATATGGGAGAACTATGATCAGGCCGAAGTCATTGCCAAAAAATGATCAACTGTATTGTAGAGTTGCAAGAAAACAGGCCGTACCTCACACCTTGACATTCAGGGCATTCTCTTCCTTAGAGGTAGACATGACGATCATACTTTGGACGTTGCCGAGATCGGACACGAGAGTCAGCTTGGTGAGGATAAAAGTTTCATAGGCCTCGATGTCTTTAACGACAACTTTAAGGAGATAGTCATAGCTGCCTGACACACGGTGACATTCAAGGACCTCATCGAAGTCATCTACGATTTTAACGAAGCGATCGAGGTATTCTCTGGTATGCCCTTTGAGCGTAATCCCAACGAATATAGTCTGCTTAAAGCCCAGTCGTCGTTTATTGACGATAGCCATGTACTTATCGATATATCCCTCTCGCTGTAGACGTTTGATACGCTCAAATATGGGTGTCGTCGTCATGCCAAGTTCTTCAGCGATGCGTTTATGCGTCTGATTGCTATCCTGTTGTAGCAGGTTCAAAATTTTAGCATCTGTGTTATCTAGTTTATATGCCATCCGAAAATATTTCTTTAAATGTGGGACCAAAGGAAGATATCTGGAATAATATTCTGCAAATTGTAAATATTAAAGAAAATAACTTGTCATTTGTTCATATACATAGAAAATACATGAACAAGAAAGTTCCTAATCGTATTTTATAAGGGTAAAACACATCATCGAATGTTAGTTGAAGTAGAACTGCCACGTCTAGGAGAAAGCATAGACGAGGCAACGATCTTATCATTTCCTAAGCAAGTTGGCGAGTTCGTTGAAGAAGGGGAAACTATACTGGAGATCGCCACAGACAAGGTTGATTCAGAAATCGCTGCCCCATGTGCTGGAACGATTAAAGAAATTCTTGCAGCTCCTGAAGACGTGATTCCGATCGGACAAGTCGTCATCATCATCGACGATAGTGTAGCACCTCAAGATAGTAAGGCCACATCAACATCTACGAGCACACATCAGAGATCCACCAAATTCAACAACAAAAATGCGCCCACCAAGAAAGTTAAATCGGATCATACGCCTCAAATAACATCAACCAGTCCAATATCTACAGATGGAGAGATATTCCTATCACCACTTGTTTTAAGCATCGCCAAAAGCGAGAACCTGACCATGCACGAAATTCGCAATATACAGGGTACAGGTATCGAAGGGCGAATTAAAAAAAGCGACGTCCATCGCTATCTCCAAAATCGCAAGTATCCAATATCGGAGGGCACTCCTCGTCAGTCTAACTCATCCCAGGGTTCCATTCGCTTTAACAATCCCTTCTCAGATTTTCAACCACCGGCAGTGGCTTTCGACGAGCAGGTCGATATCATACAGCCCATGGATCGAATGCGCGAGCTCATAGCAGGTCATATGGTCTACTCTATGCAGACTGCACCACATGTCACCTGCTATGCAGAAGTAGACTTGACGAATGTGGTCGTATGGCGAAATAGCGTCAAGCAAGGCTTCCTTGACAAGCACGGGTATAAGCTGACTCTGACACCCATCTTCTTGGAAGCAGTTGCGAAAGCAATTCAGGATTTTCCAATGATCAACATCTCACTCAAAGGCAAAGACATCGTATTCAAAAAAGATATTAATATAGGCATGGCAACAGCTATCCCATCAGGCCACCTTATCGTGCCAGTCATCCATCAGGCGGATGAAAAGAATCTGTTCGGCTTGGCGAAAGAAGTCAACATACTTTCTAATAAGGCACGGAAGAATAAGTTATCACCTGCCGACGTACAAGGCGGCACATTCACAGTTAGTAATGTTGGAACATTTGGCAGTTTGACAGGCACGCCTATCATCAATCAACCACAGTCTGCCATATTGGCAACAGGAATCATCAAGAAAAGCGCCGAAGTCATGAACTATGATGGTGAAGATCGCATCGAGATCCGCCAGATGATGATCATGGCGCTGTCTTTTGATCATCGTGTGATCGATGGATTTCTCGGTGGCTCATTCTTAAAGAAAATAGCTGACTATCTCGAGGCTTTTGATCCAAATAGAATCATATAAAAAAATGACAGCATTAACAGTAGAACAAAATAACAAAGTGGATAAAGGCGTCATGCTTAAAGGCTTTCAATTATTCGCCGAAGCCAGAGCTATGTCTGCACTTTATGAAGACAACTTTAAGCTGACTTCAAAATATGTGCACGCCACATCTAAAGGGCATGAGGCCATACAAATTGCGGCAGGCATGCAATTGTCTCCTGAGGATTATGCCTATCCTTATTACAGAGATGATGCTATGTTATTGGGTATAGGGATGCAACCCTATGATCTGATGTTACAACTGCTCGCTAAAAAGGATGATCCGTTTTCGGGTGGTCGAACATATTATAGTCATCCTAGCTTACGAGACGAGGATAAGCCAAAGATTCCGCATCAGTCATCAGCTACCGGTATGCAGGCAATTCCTGCAACAGGTGCCGCACTAGGCATGCAATACAAGGAACAGCTAGGAATAGACGACAAAAATACTCCAGTAGTGCTCTGCTCATTGGGTGATGCTTCCATTACTGAAGGAGAGGTAGCAGAAGCTTTTCAGATGGCCGCACTAAGGCAGTTGCCGATCCTATACCTAGTACAAGACAATGAATGGGACATTTCAGCTTCAGCCGATGAAGTAAGAGCACAGGATGCCTACGAATATATCAAAGGGTTTAAAGGTATAGAAGCCTTTACGATCAACGGCTCCAGTTTTATCGAATGTTATACCACTATCCAAGAGGCGCTAAGCATCATCAGATCAGAAAGACGGCCCGTACTCATCCATGCAAAAGTACCGCTACTCAATCATCATACCTCTGGGGTGCGTATGGAGTGGTATCGTGATGATCTCGACGAGGCACGGTCTCGGGATCCTTACCCTGTTTTACTCTTAGAACTTAGGGAACACGGAATAGATCAGAAAACAATAGATCGCATAAAAAAAGAAGCAGAAGAAAAGGTTGCTGCGCAATTTCAAAAAGCCCTAAAAGCTCCCGACCCGGAACCCGAAGACCTCTATACACACGACTTTGCACCAGCTCCGCATCTAGAAGAACAAGGCAATCGAGAATCAGCTACTGGCCAAGAAGTCGTTATGGTTGACTGTGCTTTATTCGCTATCAAAGAACTCATGGCGGAGCATCAAGAATGTCTCTTATATGGCCAAGATGTGGGCCATCGATTAGGCGGTGTATTCAGAGAAGCAGCAACCCTGGCACAAACCTTTGGCAAAGAACGAGTATTCAATACGCCCATACAGGAAGCATTCATTATTGGATCCACTGCAGGAATGAGTGCCGTAGGCCTTAAGCCGATAGTCGAGGTTCAATTTGCTGATTACATATGGCCTGGACTCAATCAGTTGTTTACAGAAGTAAGCCGTTCTTGCTATTTGTCTAATGGAAAATGGCCAGTATCAATGATTTTGAGAGTTCCTATCGGCGCCTATGGCAGTGGAGGGCCTTACCACTCTTCATCTGTGGAATCTGTAGTTGCTAATATCAGAGGGATCAAAATCGCTTATCCGAGTAATGCAGCTGACCTGAAGGGTCTTATGAAGGCGGCCTACTACGATCCTAATCCCGTAGTAATCTTCGAGCACAAAGGATTATACTGGTCTAAGATTAAAGGTACCGAAGGCGCAAAGTCTATCGAACCAGATAAGGACTATGTCCTTCCATTTGGCAAAGCGCGAATAGCACAGGAAATCTGGAAGAATGACACACAAGACACCCTCACTATCGTAACTTATGGTATGGGTGTCCATTGGGCACTAAATGCCAGCAAAGAATATGCAGAGCGTGTAGAAGTGATCGATCTACGCACACTCTATCCTCTTGATGAAGAAACCATCTTCAAATCGGTCCGCAAGACGCGTAAATGTCTCGTGCTGACGGAAGAGCCAACAGGTAATTCCTTTGCCCGCAGTCTGAGTGGCCTCATCCAAGAGCAATGCTTCCAGTATTTAGATGGCCCCGTTATGACCATCGGCTCGGAAAACATGCCCGCTATTCCACTGAATAGCATTCTTGAACAAACTATGATTCCTTCAACTCACAAAGTACAGACCAAGATCGAGGAGTTGTTAGATTATTAAGAATCTCAACAACGTCATTAACAAAGGCTATAACCTATAACTTGAGCACTACTTTAATCTCTAAATTAGACAGTAACCTCTCATTCATAGATTGAACCGTTCTCAGATACAGGGTTACTAATCAGACTGATAACTGAGTAGACGCATCCTCTATGTTACCTCAGCACAGCCTAGGATGTGGCAACCTGCTAGGTATGGACTTCTTTCATTGCTTTCATTCTTACTTAATGCGCCTCCTTCATCTTACTTTTCTCTTCAAGCGATAGATTATCGGAGGGCATAATAATCGCCATCAATACATATAAGCACATATTAGAATAGCGTCGCCTGTTCCTTTGGCTTGAGAAACCTATTTTAGCAAGACATTAGTTATAAAGTCTGCGAATCATATGCTCTCAAAAAAACAAGAAATCAGTAATCATGCGGCACGGCTCTTTCGCAAGAAAGGCTATAAGGCAACATCCATGAGAGATATCGCCAAAGCTATGGATATGAAGGCCGCGAGTCTCTATAACCATATCACCTCTAAAGAGGAGCTCTTCAGCGAGTTACTTCTTAAGATAGCTGAGTTATTTACCAAAGGAATGGGAGAAATCGTCCATTCCTCGCTAAGCACTTCGGCTAAGCTAGAACAGGTTATTGCCCTCCACATACAGCTCACTATAGATCACACCGACGCTATATCCTTAATCAATGGAGAATGGGTCCACCTGACCCCTGTTCCTATGGAGCAGTACATCAAGCATAGAGATGACTACGAAAAAGAATTTCGGGCGATTATAAATCAAGGCAAACAAGAAGGTCTCTATACTGATATCGACACTGATGTTATCTTGTTCACCCTATTATCAACATTGAGAAGCCTCTACTCCTGGTACTCTAAAAATCGAGATTATAGCACCAGAGAATTAGAGAATCAAATGAAACGCTGTTTATTATACGGCATCAGCCAATAAATCTGCTTATTTCAAGAACTAATGGTTGTTAGTATTGTAATAATTATGGTTACTATTGATCATTATGAGCACCCAATTTCACGCAGTTCAGGTTAAAGATATCCAGAAGACGACGTCAGATTGTAGTGTGATTACATTGCATATACCCGAAGAGCTCGAGGAAATATTCAGCTATAAGCAAGGTCAGTATATCACCTTCAAGGCGAAGATCAATAGTGAAGAAATTAGAAGATCTTATTCACTCTGCAGCTCCCCTACGGAGGATGAATGGAAGGTGGCTGTTAAGAAAATACAGGATGGACGCTTTTCGTCCTATGCGAATGAACGACTACAGGAAGGAGATGAGGTGCTCGTTATGCCTCCATCAGGCACATTCTATACAGAGGTGCAACCCACTGCCGATAAAAATTATGTGGCTTTTGCTGCAGGTAGTGGTATTACGCCCATCCTATCTATTATCAAAACACATCTTGAGTTAGAGCCTGAGAGTAGCTTCAAGTTATTTTATGTCAACAGATCGGTGTCCTCCATTATCCTGAAAGAAGAGATAGAGGCTCTTAAGAATACTTATTTGGATCGTTTTCAAGTCTTTCACTTCTTGACACAAGAAGACCGTGGCGTTCCAATATTTAATGGAAGAATCAATAGTGAGAAATTAGATTTTATAACTGATCACTTATTACAGACCGAGCATATCGATCACTATTTTATCTGTGGACCCAACGATATGATCTTCTTGATTAAGGACTATTTAGAGCAGCTGGACGTAGAACCAAAAAATATTCATTTTGAGTTGTTCAACACGCCGACGCCGAAGGGACCAAGACCAAAAAAGAAAGCTACAGCGCGTCAGGCAAAACAGACCACCATCAAGATAAAGGAAGGAGGAATCTATCAGACTGTCAAGATCGACACTGGCTCTGCGAGTATCTTAGATGCTGGACTTGAACGTAGCATCGATCTACCATATGCCTGCAAAGGTGGTGTCTGCTGTACATGTAAAGCCAAGCTGATTAGGGGAGAAATTGATCAGCAGGTGAGCTATGGACTTGAACCTGAAGAAATAGATAATGGTTATATACTTACTTGTACGGCAGTTCCATTATCCGAGACCGTAGAAGTAGATTTTGATATCTAATAAAAGAAAAGCAAGATGAAAGATATGGACATGAATCAACTATTCCAAGATCGCATCGATCGTGGAGAAGTCATCGAGCCAAGGGACTGGATGCCAGAAAAATATCGAAAGACACATATCAGACAGATATCACAGCACGCACACTCCGAGATCGTAGGTATGCTACCTGAAGGCAACTGGATCACTAGGGCTCCATCGCTACGCAGAAAAGTAGCTCTACTCGCCAAGGTGCAGGATGAAGCTGGTCATGGGTTATATCTCTACAGTGCTGCAGAGACGCTTGGAATCTCGAGAGATGAACTCTTCGAACAACTTCATACTGGCAAGGCCAAATACTCGAGTATATTTAACTACCCTACCCTGACATGGGCAGATATGGGCGCTATAGGATGGCTCGTAGATGGTGCGGCCATTATCAACCAAGTCATGCTTACGAGAACTTCATATGGCCCATATGCCAGAGCGATGGTTAAGATCTGTAAGGAGGAGAGTTTCCATCAGCGCCAAGGATTTGAGATCATGATGACACTGAGCAAAGGCACTGAAGCACAACAACAAATGGCTCAAGATGCTCTTAATAGGTGGTGGTGGCCTTCGCTTATGATGTTCGGACCACCTGATGCTGAGTCTACTCATACTGAGCAATCCATGAAGTGGAAGATTAAGCTTAAAACTAATGACGAGTTACGACAGCAGATGGTAGATATTACTGTCGACCAAGCAAAGGCGCTCGGCCTTACAATACCTGATCCTGACTTGAAATGGAATGAAGAAAGAGGTCATTATGATTTTGGAGAAATAGACTGGGACGAATTCTGGCAAGTAGTGAAAGGCTATGGTCCGTGTAATAAAGAACGTCTCGCCGCTCGTAATAAAGCATGGGATGAAGGAGCTTGGGTGCGGGACGCTGCAATAGCATATGCAGACAAGCAAGCAGCGTTAGAAGACCTATCGGTGGCAGTATAAATAAAGAAAGAAAAAACCATGAGTAAAGAATGGCCTCTTTGGGAAGTATTCCTCAGAACTAAGAATGGTTTAGATCATAGACATGTTGGAAGCCTCCATGCTACAGATAGCAAGATGGCATTAGAAAACGCACGTGATGTCTATACTCGTAGACAAGAAGGTGTCAGCATTTGGGTAGTAGAGTCAAAAAACATTGTTGCCTCCAATCCAGATAACAGTGATGAACTCTTTGATCCTGCCATCGACAAGGCATACAGACATCCAACCTTTTATAAAATGCCAAAAGATGTAAAACATATCTGATCATGCAAGATAAACTCTATCAATATCTGATTCAGCTTGGTGACAACTCCATGATCCTAGGTCATAGATTGTCAGAACTGTGTGGTCATGGTCCAACCCTAGAAACGGACATTGCTTTGACTAATATTTCGTTGGATCTCTTTGGTCAAGTCAGGCACTATTTTCAATACGCAGCTAAATTAAGCGGTAGAAAAAAGACTGAAGATGACATTGCATTTTTAAGATATGTTCACGAGTATAAGAACTGCTTATTAGTGGAACAGCCCAATACGGATTTTGCGCATATCATCGTACGTCAGTTCTATTATGATGTATATCATTTGCACTTGCTTCAAGCACTCACTGCCAGTAGTGACAAGCATATCTCTGCGATAGCGACTAAGTCCTTAAAAGAAGTCAAGTATCACACCAGATTCTCAACACAATGGTTGAAGAGACTGGGGGACGGTACTGAGGAGAGTCACAATAAAACTCAGGTTGCAGTGGACTATCTGCAGCCCTATACAACAGAACTCTTCGAAGAGACTCCTGTGGAAAAGGAGCTTTTTAATCACGGTATCACAGCAGATCTTAATCTGGTGAAGACACAATGGTTGTCGCAGGTCAAGGAGGCATTACGGGCTGCGACACTAACTTTTCCCGATAATAAATATGGTCATTCAGGTGGAAAAAAAGGCGTACATACAGAGCATCTCGGCTATATCCTTAGTGACCTGCAATACATGCAACGAGCCTATCCAAATATGACTTGGTAATCGGGATTTGATGGCTACAAAAGCAGACATATTGCGATATCTGGAAGCGGTGAAAGACCCAGAAATTCCCGTACTCGCAATTGAAGACCTGGGCGTAATCAGAGCCATAGAAATAGAAGATAAAAAGGTGCATGTTCAGATCAGTCCGACCTATTCTGGTTGTCCTGCTATGGATATGATAGAAGTGGACATTAAGGCCACCCTGCAAGAACAAGGATTAGAGCCTACGGTAGAACTGGTTATTTCTCCAGCATGGACTACAGACTGGATTACAGCTAAAGGCAGAGCCGCATTAGAAAAGTATGGTGTCGCCGCACCACTCGAGGAGAGCGCAGATAAGAGAGCCCTTACTGGCGCTTCTAAGATGGTAAAATGCACTAATTGTGGATCGCAAAATACCCAGATGGTCAGTCAGTTTGGCTCGACCGCCTGCAAGGCCTTGTTTAAATGCTCGGATTGTCTCGAGCCTTTTGATTACTTCAAATGCCTCAAATAAAAACAATGATTGATAAAAACACGGACTCATGAGTGCTATACTATTAGACATCACGGACGGCGTCGCACGCATCACGCTGAATAGACCCAAAGCATATAATAGTGTCAATAAGGAGTTGGCTCATGGATTTCAATCAGCCCTAGATTCATGTGCTGCTGACTCATCAGTTAGAGTCGTATGTATCACGGGTGAAGGAAAAGCCTTTTGTGCGGGACAAGATCTTGTGGAAGTAACTACGCCAGAGGAGATGCCCGGATTCAAGGCATTGCTCGAAGAACACTATGCGCCTATCATTACTAAAATTCGCCAATTGGAAAAGCCTGTTGTAGCGGCGGTCAATGGGGTAGCAGCAGGTGCAGGAGCAAATATTGCGTTAGCCTGTGATATTGTAGTGGCTACCGAGAGAGCCAGTTTCATTCAAGCTTTTAGCGGGATCGGCCTGATACCTGATAGCGGCGGCACCTACTTCCTACCAAGATTAGTGGGCTTTCAGAAAGCCGTAGCGATCTCTATGCTGGGCGATAAAATATCCGCCAAAGATGCTGAAGCCATGGGCATGATCTATAAGGCCATACCTGTTGAGGAATATGAAGACACCATACAAGGACTTCTCAAGAGATTATCAAACATGCCGACTAAGGGCCTTGCATTGACAAAGAAAGCCTTTAGCGAGTCATTGAGTAACACCCTGGCAGAGCAAATAGCCGTTGAAAATGCGGCTCAGATCACGGCCAGCGAAACAGAAGATTACACAGAAGGGGTACAGGCATTTTTAGAAAAGCGTAAACCTCAATTCAAAGGAAAATAAAAAGCATCTCGCAATATGAATGTAGGAGTCATAGGATCTGGAGCAATGGGGAGTGGCATTGCACAAGTGGCCAGCACAGCCGACTGCAAGGTGATCCTATATGACACCAATTCAGCTGCACTTGACCGCAGCAAGGCTAGCCTTACTAAAATCATGAAGCGCCTAATCGAGAAGGGACGCTTAACCACTGAGAAGGCCACCCAAATTCAATCCAATATCACTTACGTCAACGCACTCAGTGACTTTGCGCAGTGTGATCTTGTCATCGAGGCTATCATAGAAAATGCTGAAATCAAAAAGAACGTATTCGCTGAGTTAGAAGGTCATGTGAGCCCTGACTGTATTATCGCCTCCAATACTTCTTCGCTGTCCATCACATCATTGGCAGCAGCGCTCCAAAAGCCTGAACGATTTTTAGGCATACACTTTTTTAATCCTGCCCCACTCATGAAGCTGGTGGAAATCATACCTGCTCTCCAAACTGAAGACGCAATCGTCCACCAAGCGAAAAGCGTCATTGACGACTGGGGCAAGCTCACCGTGCTCGCCAAGGACACACCAGGCTTTATTGTTAATAAGGTGGCGCGACCATTTTATAGTGAAGCCCTTAGGATTTATGAGGAAGGGATCGCAGATTTTGCGACGATAGATTGGGCTTTGACTGATATCGGTGGATTTAGAATGGGTCCATTCACCCTAATGGATTTTATCGGCAATGACGTCAATTATATAGTTACTGAGACGGTATTCACCTCATTTTACTATGATCCAAGATACAAGCCCGCATTCACGCAGAAGCGCCTATCTGAAGCGGGCTATTATGGCAGAAAAGCAGGAAGAGGATATTACAACTATGCGGCAGATGCCATTAAGCCTGAACCAAACAAAGACGACCAACTTGGACAATACATTGTCGATCGCATTGTAGCGATGTTGATTAACGAAGCGGCAGATACGCTACACTTCAACATAGCCAGCAAAGAAGATATAGATACGGCCATGACCAAAGGAGTGAATTATCCTAAGGGATTGCTCCAATGGGCGGATGAACTGGGTATTGCAAGCTGTGTTGACAGGATGGATTCACTGTATGATAATTATCATGAGGACAGATATCGATGCAGTCCACTACTGAGAAGAATGGCCAAGAAGGGAGACACATTTTTTAATCATAAAGCAATGCATGTCTGATAAGAATGATATAGCTAAAGCTGTTTTTGAAAAAATGATGGAGAAAGATTACTGCAGCCAATGGCTCGGTGTGGAACCCATCATCCTTGAGGAAGGTCACTGTAGGATCAGCATGACCGTAAAGAAAAACATGCTGAACGGCTACGGCATTCTGCATGGAGGCATTGCGTTTACATTTGCTGATAGTGCGTTTGCCTTTGCCTCTAATTCTTATGGGCGTGTTGCAGTATCGATCAATGGCAGTATGATCTATAGTAAGTCAGCCGTAGAAGGTGAAGTGCTCTATGCCGAAGCGAAAGCACTCAATCTGACGCATAAAACTGCCGACTTTGATGTAAATGTGATGAATGAATCAGGAGAGATATACTACTATTTCAGAGGAACCGTATATCGTAAACGTGAATCCTTGTTAGATTCAACAGATTAATTAATTAGGACAATGAAGGACGCATATATAGTTGATGGAATCAGGACACCGATAGGCAACTTTACAGGCACGCTATCCACGATAAGGACAGATGACTTAGGGGCTTTGGTAATCTCAGAAGTCATAAAAAGAAATCCAAATATCCCGAAAGAGGCTTATGATGATGTCATTCTGGGATGTGCTAATCAAGCTGGCGAAGACAACAGAAATGTAGCCAGGATGTCCGCGCTACTAGCTGGCCTGCCCTGGTCAGTACCGGGTGAAACGATTAATCGTCTGTGCTCATCCGGACTCTCGGCGATCATTCATGCTAATCGTGCGATCAAGGCAGGTGATGGAGACCTATTCATCTCAGGAGGCGTAGAGCACATGACACGCGGACCCTGGGTCATCTCTAAAGTATCTAAGGCTTTTGGGCGAGATGCTAAGATGCATGACAGCAGCTTCGGATGGCGTTTTGTCAATAAGAAGATGCACGAGCTATATGGCACAGATGGCATGGGTACTACAGCAGAAAATCTCGTCGACCTGCATAATATCAGTCGTGAAGATCAAGACAAGTTCGCCTACTGGTCACAGATGAAGGCAGCAGCATCACAGCAAAGTGGTAGACTGGCTAAAGAGATCGTCGCTGTAGAAATTCCTCAGCGTAAAAAAGATCCTATCGTCTTTGAACACGATGAATTTATAAAGCCCAATACCAGCCTGGAAGTACTGGCTAAGTTGCGCTCAGCATTTAGAAAAAAAGAAGATGGCGGTACCGTTACAGCAGGTAATGCCTCTGGGCTGAATGATGGCGCTGCGGCAACAATCATTGCCTCTGAGGACGCCGTAAAACAATATAATCTACAGCCCAAGGCTAGGATCGTGAGCTCTGCGGTGGTAGGTGTAGAACCACGAATTATGGGCCTTGGCCCCGTAGAAGCTTCTAACAAGGCGCTGAAAAAAGCTGGCTTGAAAATGGAAGATATCGACATCATCGAGCTCAATGAGGCTTTCGCAGCTCAAGCATTGGCTTGTACTCGATCGTGGGGATTGGCTGATGATGACTCGAGACTGAATCCAAATGGTGGGGCTATTGCCATCGGTCACCCTTTGGGAGTTACAGGAGCCAGATTAGCCCTGTCGGCTGCATTGGAATTAGAATTGACCAATAAAAAATACGCTCTTGTAACGATGTGTGTCGGTGTCGGGCAAGGTTATGCTGCAGTATTAGAAAGAGTATAATAAGACATTACTAAATAAGAAATAAATCGCTATGAATAAACTTGGCAACTACGTCCTAGGCAAATGGACAGAAGGTGATGGAGATGGTGCCCCGCTCTACAATGCAGTTACAGGTGAAGTAGTCTCTATGGCTACAACAAGTGGTCTTGACTTTGGAGAAATCCTAAGCTATGGCCGAAAAACGGGAAGTCCGGCATTACGAAAAATGACCTTCCAGCAACGTGGTCAGATGCTTAAAAAGCTAGCCCTATATCTTACCAAAAGAAAGGAACAGTTCTACGAAGTAAGTTACCAAACTGGAGCTACAAGAGCAGATAGTTGGGTGGATATAGAAGGTGGATTTGGAAACTTGTTTGCCAACGCTTCTTTAAGAAAAGAATTTACGAGCCAAAGCTTCCACGTAGATGGAAGTCCCATAGATCTCTCTCGTGGTGGCAGCTTCATGGCGCAGCATATCATGGTGCCTAAGAGAGGCGTAGCAGTACACATCAATGCCTACAACTTCCCAGTGTGGGGTATGCTCGAAAAATGTGCGGTAAACTGGATGGCAGGAATGGCTGCAGTAGTGAAGCCAGCGACCGCAACTTCCTATCTCACAGAGGCAGTCGTAAAAGAAATCATCAATTCGGGAATCTTGCCAGAAGGCGCTCTCCAATTGATATGCGGCTCAGCGAGGACCATTCTGGATACTGTCGAGTCCCAAGATGTAGTGACCTTCACGGGTTCTGCAGAGACTGGACGCTTGTTAAAAGGTCATCAGAGAATTATCAATGAAGCCGTCCCCTTCAATATGGAAGCGGATAGCTTGAATTGCTCTGTACTTGGCCCCGATGCAACACCAGGGTCACCAGAGTTTAAACTCTTCGTCAAGGAGGTACGCAAAGAGATGACTTCTAAGTGTGGTCAGAAGTGTACCGCTATACGAAGAGTTATCGTGCCAGATCATCTGATCGAAGATGTACAAATTGCTCTTGGCAAGGAGCTTGGACGCATAGCTATAGGAAACCCTACGGCTGACGGTGTGCGTATGGGTGCACTAGCAAGCAAAGCTCAAGTGCAAGAGGTAATCGATCGGGTGACCGATATTTCTAAGACAGCAGAGATCGTCTATGGCAGTTTGGGTTCTATTGATCTGGTAGACGCAGACTTTGACAAGGGTGCCTTCTTGAGTCCGATATTGATGCTTGAGAAAGATCCATTTAAGAATACAGCTGTACACGATGTCGAAGCCTTCGGTCCAGTTAGCACATTGATGCCCTATACCGATTTAGATCAAGCAATTGAACTGTCTCAGATGGGCAAGGGCTCATTATGCTGCTCGATAGCGACTTATGATGATGCTATAGCACGAGAGTTCGTAGTAGGTGCGGCGAGCCATCATGGAAGAATATTAGTGCTTAATAGAGAGAACGCTAAGCAGAGCACAGGGCACGGTTCTCCCCTGCCTACGCTGGTACATGGTGGGCCAGGTAGAGCTGGTGGTGGCGAAGAAATGGGGGGCATGAGAGGTATCAAGCACTACTTGCAGCGCTGTGCTGTACAGGGCTCTCCAACTACACTTACAGCCGTGACAGGTATCTATCAACCGGGTGCCAAAGTAATCGAAGCAGAAAAGCATCCATTCAAATATCACTTTGAAGATATACAACCGGGCATGTCTATCCTGACTCATAAGCGGACGATGACAGACTCTGATATACAGAACTTTGCCAATCTGACCTGGGATGTATTTTACGCCCATACAGACATCACGTCCCTGAAGGGGACCATATTTGAAAAGAGAGCGGCACACGGGTATTTTATTTTAGCTGCAGCGGCAGGCTTATTTGTACACCCATCTAAGGGCCCTGTCGGAGCTAATTATGGCATAGACGAATGTCGATTTATCAGACCGATTTATCATAATGACACCATACAAGTGCGACTTACCTGTAAGGAGAAAATAGATCGTGACACTGCGGGCAAAGCACATCCATCTGGTGTAGTTAAGTGGTATGAGGAAGTCTTTGATCAAGACGGTGAACTGGTAGCCATGGCGACCATCCTGACACTGGTGCAGAAGAAGAATCCATTGCCCAAGGTTGACAGGGACTCTATACAGACTGCGCTAAATAATCTTACTGAGGACACCAAGCCAACTTGGGGTATCCTCACCCCTCAGCATATGGTAGAACACTTAGAGTGGTTCTGTCAGATTGCATTGGGTAATATTAAGACCGAACAAACTACTCCAGAGAAACATATCGATAAGATGCAAGCATCACTATACAACTACACAAGAATCCCCCAAAACTTTGAACATCCCCTACTGCGCAAAGGTAAACTGGAGGATCTGAGGTATGCCAACTTGGACATTGCCAAGGAGGCGCTGATGAATGGCTTAGATCAGGTGGATGCCCTCTTCAAGGCAGATCCATCGGCAACCATTCCCAATCCCGTGTTTGGAGATCTCAACGCATATGATTGGCAACTCTATAGCGCTAAGCATGCCATCCATCATTTCACTCAATTTAACTTGATATAGCGGATGGCAGAATCTAATGGTCAAGGTTATGTAAAATCGACTGTACTCAAAGCAGGTCTCCTGGAGATCGAATTCTTTCACCCAAAGCATAATTCGCTACCAGGAAAAATCCTGTCTGAGTTGGCTACAACAATAGATAAGGCTGGACAGAATTCTGCAGTCTCAGTGATCATTCTCAAGAGTGGCGGCGACAGAACATTCTGTGCTGGTGCAAGTTTCGATGAACTCATCAGCATTAATGACTTTCCTACGGGAAAGCAGTTTTTCATGGGCTTCGCCAATGTGATTAATGCCTGTAGGAAATGTCCCAAGCTAATCATCGGACGAGTTCAGGGGGCTGCCGTAGGAGGTGGTGTCGGTGTAGCCAGTGCTGTAGATTACTGTCTCGCCACTAAATATGCTAAAGTTAAACTGAGTGAACTTAATGTAGGTATAGGGCCATTTGTAGTGGGGCCAGCCGTTGAGCGCAAAATAGGAATCGCCGCCATGAGTCAACTGGCAATAGATGCCAATACTTTTCAAACGGCAGATTGGGCCAAGTCAAAAGGACTATATGCTGTGGTGTACGACAGCGCTGAAGAACTTGATGATGCGGTTCATCGCCTCGCAGACTACCTCTTAAGCACCAATCCTGAAGCACAATCTATGCTCAAAGCAGTGTTTTGGGAAAATTGCAACCATTGGGATGAGCTATTAGAGCAACGAGCTGAAAAAAGCGGTCAGCTAGTGCTGTCATCATTTACTAAGGAGGCACTTGCCAAATTCGCATAGCTGACATGAATCATTTTGTCACATCGTTTGGTCAAAAAATCCGCCAAAACTACTCTTTGTTTCAAATGGCTCTCCGAATTTACTTTCAGAGCTACATCTATGTCACCCCGCTGGGATTTAGAACTAGTGGACCTGATAGCGTGGGCAAGGAACGGCCATCAAAAGAGGGAAGTGGGAGCAGCTTTGCAACAGAAAAAAAATTTCATTTCTATCTTACTCACAAGGATAACCGCTACTGATGTACAACAAAGAAATAGAAAGCCTTCCACTCGATAAGCTCCGCAATCTTCAGAGCGAAAGATTGAAGGCTATGCTTAAAAGACAATACGAGAATGTACCATTCTATAGAAAAGCATTTGATGAAGCGGGAATTAACATCAATGAGATAAAGAGAATTGAAGATTTACATAAGCTCCCATTTACGTTAAAAACTGATCTGAGGGATAACTACCCCTATAAACTATCAGCTGTTCCGGAGATTGCATTTGCTCGAATCCATGCGTCAAGCGGGACTACTGGCAGGCCGACTGTAGTGGCTTATACTCAGAATGATTTAGAAGTATTTTCAGAAGTGGTAGCACGATCTCTATACGCCGCTGGCGCACGACCAGGGATGAAGATTCATAATGCCTATGGTTATGGCTTATTTACCGGTGGGCTTGGCATCCATGGCGGTGCTGAGAAAATGGGTCTGGCTGTTATCCCTGTATCTGGAGGCATGACCGAACGACAATTGACCATACTCCAAGACTTCAAGCCTGATGTGATTACTTGTACGCCATCTTATGGACAGACTCTTGCAGAAAAATGTAGAGAAAGAGGTATCGATGCGGCACGGCTGCAGGTCAAATACGCCATCATAGGGGCTGAACCGTGGACAGATGCAGTACGAAAGGATATAGAAACTGGCTTAGATGTACAAGCCACTAATATCTATGGACTCAGCGAGATCATCGGCCCAGGCGTATCACAAGAAGATGTGGACGAGAAAGGAACAGGGAGTTATATCTGGGAGGACCATTTCTATCCAGAGATTGTAGATCGAGATACTCAAGAGCCTTTGCCCTATGGCGAAGAAGGTGTATTAGTTTTTACGACACTTACCAAGGAGGCCATGCCATTCTGTCGATACTGGACTAATGATATCTGCACTCTACACTATGACCCTAATGGTAAGCGATCGCATATCAAAATGGGAGACATCAAAGGTCGAGCCGATGACATGCTAATTATCAGAGGGGTCAATCTATTTCACACACAAGTGGAGTCAGTTATTGAGACTGTTCCAAACTTAGCAGCGCAGTATCAACTGATCGTCAGCAATGACGGAGGTATGGATAAGGTAGCCGTTAAAGTTGAAAAAGATAGCACCCTGCAACAGGAATATAGTAAGCTCTCTTCAGCTCGCCAGTTAGAGATAGACCACGATCTACAGCAAAGTCTACAAAGCAGAATCAAGGACACCATAGGTTTATCCATGTCTATCGAAGTGGTTAATAGCGGAGACATACCTCGAAGTGCTGGTGGTAAGCTAAGTCGTATCGTCGATAGGAGGTGATAGGCTGATATCATTAGAGTCGACTCAACTGAAATGAAATTCGTGGTTAAGAAAGCTCAAGAAGGTACTGACGCGGAGATGCGCAGTTGATTTTGGATCGCTACAAAGCTGGCACAGTTCAGCTCTTTGATTATGAAAGTAATGGCAAAACCTGCAACTCGGATACTAAATGAAAACAGAGTGAAAGCAGTCCTATGATTTACATGACTTTCTGGAAGATGATATGGCCTCACTGCTATTTTTCTGCCGCTCTTTGCGATCCGTGCGTTCTCATCACCGACTTACTAATCGTTCAGCGTATCAACCCGTCCATAAAAAGCCTTCATTTTTTTAGATTATAACTTATATCTTGACAAGGGACGACATAAGCTTGCATGGCGATACGTGCTATAATGAGCTAATACATCATTCGTCAGAACCCCTAACATTATAATGATGTACGTCCTTCAATATTTGATCCTATAACAGCGCATCACTATGACAAGAAAAAAGTTTATATCACAAACAGGAATGATTGGGTCTGGCATGTTGTTGTTGAATGGATGTGACCTATTCGTGGCAACCGATGGAGTGTCAGACAGTACTGTAGCTGGAGCTATGATCAAGAGTCCAGAGATTGGCGAAGATGTTTTTGCTTATATCCGTCGAGAAAAAGGATCATTTGACCAAACTCTCTACAGGCAAATATTGGGTGCCGCCAATGAATTTAAAGAAGGAGATGAAACCTTAAACATTGCGGCGCATGATGAAGATTCCAGAAGCCATGCCAGACAGTTGATCGCTAATACCAGTATAAAAAACTTCAACGAGCATATCGTCTATACAGATGAGTTGCTCGAATTAATCCAACGATCCGTCAAACCAAATCCAGAATTGGAAAATTGGACTGTGCAAGAATTGAAGGATTTTACGCTCTCAGAATCTGAGGAGAAAATAAAAGAAATTATGCCAAGCCTAAGCAGCGATATTATCGCTTGTTTGGTAAAGCTTATGTCAAATGAAGAACTCATTGAAATAGGCAAAAAAGTTTTCAACCCCCTACCCAATAGCAAGATTGGTAGTAAAGGATATATGGGGGCTCGGGTACAGCCTAACTCTCCTACGGATAATATAGAGGATATTTCTTGGCAAGTGTTTAATGCATGGTCTTATGGCGTTGGTGATGTGGTTCTGGGTACAAATCCGGTTTCAAGTGATCCAGAGTCTGTTGCTAATATAGAAAAGGCGCTCTATGATATAATTGCAAGCTTCGAGCTCGAAGAGACGATTCCTAATTGCGTGCTATCGCACGTAGATATTCAGGCTGAAGTAGAAGAAAAATATCCAGGCACTACTGGCATATGGTTTCAAAGTATTGCGGGCACTGTCGAGGCCAATAAGACCTTTGATGTTACCATAGACAAAATGCTACAGTATGCATCTCAGAGAAATGGCCAATACGGGTTTTATGCAGAAACCGGACAAGGAGCAGACTTGACTAATGGTCATGCTGAAGGTTTTGACATGGTGATGCATGAATCGAGGAAATATGGATTTCTGAGAGTTCTAAAACAAGGGATTGACTCGCTTAAGGATGACAATAACTCTTGGGTGCATGTAAATGATGTTGCGGGATTTATTGGTCCTGAGGTATTCAGAACGAAAGAACAGCTTGTGAGGTGTTGCTTAGAGGATACTGCGATGGGGAAGCTTCATGGGCTAACCATTGGTTTAGATATCTGCTCCACCTTGCATATGGATGTAAACTTGGATGATTTAGATTGGTGCATTGAACAAGTCATGCCAGCAAATCCTGCGTATTTAATGGCGCTGCCAACCAAAAATGACCCAATGCTCAGTTATTTAACTACGGCATTCAACAATCATGTTAGAGTGAGGGAACAGTTTGGCTATAAGGTAAATGACGCCATGTGGGAGTTCTTTAAAAAATTAGAAATAGTTGATCCGACAGGAAAACCAACAGAGCATTTTGGAGATCCTATTTGGGTCTATTACCAATTCCGAAAAGCCAAAAAAGATGAAAGACCTCTTAAAGAAATTTACAAAGAAGGGCGAGAGGCAATAGCTCGAATAGAAGAACGAGGCGTTTCAATTTCGCAAGGGTATGGAGAGAATTATTCGGATTTAAAACCTGAACTTGAACAAAGGGTGCAACATCTATATGAAGATGCCAAAGTGAGCTTATGGGCAACACTGAATGATCAATTTGTAGAAAGCATCCCGGCTCCTGTTTTGATTGCTACGCAATCAACAGATAGAAAAGACTATGTGTATCATCCTAATTCTGGCGAAACATTAGGATCTCATGCTGTAGAACAGATTAAAACCATAAGAAATACTTGGGATGGAGATACTCCAGATATTCAAATTATTATTTCCGATGGGTTGAATGCCAGAGCCTTAATGGATGAAGGACATTTACGTCCATTCTTAGATGAGCTGATCAATTTGTTGAAAGAAAAAAACTATACCGTAAATAATCAGCATGTCGTTATAGAGAATGGACGCGTTAGAGCAGGTTATGCTTGTGGAGAAATACTTTTTGGTCAAAAGACATCGTCTAGAAGTCATGGAATTATTCATATAATTGGTGAACGCCCAGGATCAGGCCATCACAATTTTTCAGCATACTTGACAGTAGCTCAACCAGCTATCTGGAACACTAAAGGAACTGTTGATCATAATATATCCAGAGTGATTTCTGGAATTTCGGATACTGCCCTTACTCCCAAAATTGCGGCATTATACACGTCAAATACTATTCATGAGCTTTTCGTAAATAATCAATAGTGAATCTTTAGGAAATTCCAGCAACTAACTACCCATCATTTAGACTGACCAATACGCTCTACAAAAATTATAGAACAAATGAAATCCTTATGAGTGGCATCTACATGTTTAATGGGGAACTCAAGAGTGGCTGCATTGATCGACGAGTATTCCTCCGAAAAAAAACTGGAGAGCTTGTTCAGTTGGAAAATGGAATGCGACCTACTAAACTGGAAGATAAAGATACTACTATGCAAGAGCGAATAATTGGATATTGGGGCGGAGGAATGGGAGCAATAGGAGAATCAAGCTACATAAGCATCAATATTGAAACGAATAAAGTCTATTCTGATAAACAGTAATGGAGAATAAAGAGAGCACAAGACCTATTAATAGATAGTCTGCTCACCAATTGCAAATAGCACATGGGCAAACAAAAAGGCTGCTTATGTATTCGTAATAACGGACATAGCTCCATAATGCTTAGAAATCCCTATCAACACTTGAATATGCTCAAACAAACTCAACCAATGAATCTCAAATTATTCATTCTCGCCATGTTCATTTTTGGATCTTGTACATCAGGAAACAAAGAGACCAAAAACAGTCCAATTGCTCAGGAGACAGTCATACCAGATGATATTACTGATCTCGCCAAGCATGGTATTGCGAACAATCCCAACAACGTTCTTGGTGGGCTCAAGCAAGGTGATTTAGCGCCAAACTTTGAACTTGAAGATCAAGGTGGCAACCTGATTTCACTGTACGA
>CAZAXY010000025.1:0-34211 GCA_964489125.1 uncultured Saprospiraceae bacterium | reverse complement strand
GAGTCAGACGAAGATTAAATATAGAGTTATGTATAAGATTTTGATATTATTTACCCTATGTGCAATGAGCTGTCAAGTAAAGTCACAGCGAGCATTAGCAGCCGAAGATGCTGTAAAAGAACAACAGTACACTGCTAAAGCAGAATTTCCAGAAGAAATCGTACCTGTTGAGAAGTCATATGAAGAGTGGGAGAAAGAACTCACAAGATTAGAGTATTCTGTATTAAGAAATGCCGGCACTGAAAGAGCCTTTACAGGAGATCTATGGAATAATAAAGAAGATGGTGTCTATAGCTGCAGAGGTTGTGGCTTAGCATTATTTGATTCTGAGACCAAATATAAGTCTGGTACAGGATGGCCAAGCTTTTATCAGCCGATTAAGCCAGAGTACGTAGGAGAAGATACCGATTACAAGCTTGGTTATGCTCGTACAGAAGTACACTGTGCACGATGCCAAGGGCACCTTGGTCATGTATTCAGAGATGGACCTCGGCCGACAGGATTGAGATACTGCATGAACTCTGTGTCTATGGACTTCGTGCCAAGGGTTGATGACGTAACCAAAGTAGAGTAATAAGAAAAGGGCAACGACCTTTCGTTGCCACTTTTCTAAACCGAAATAGTATATTCTCAGCCCTCGGAGCTAAATTTTATTTTGTGTGCTTGTGCTCATACTTTCACAAGTAGTTATAGAATGAATCATCCTTAATGTATAGCTCAAGTATGCTCCATCTTACATCTATACAACGAGTATTACATCGACGAAGTTACACCTGTTGGAGCAGAGTGGCCCATTCTTATATTAACGCATCATTTCTATCGATTAATCAGGTTATTATACCCTCGCAGAATTGGAAGAATTAAATGATTACGCCTTTAATCGAGGATGCATCCTTGTTCCCGTAATAAACCTTCTAGGGCATATCCAGAGATATTCGGATTAGCTGATAGAGATCAAAATTACTGGACTATTAATATCGGTAGGGAGGAAGCCTATGACGCCATAGAACCTATCCTAGTGAAGTCGCAGACGCTTTTCCACATGCTCCATATATCCATATTGGGGGCGATGAAGTGAATATTTACCAATGAATTCTTCTTTGCCCAAGTCTATGGTAATCCAATTATATCCATCCATGTGATCTCCCTAATGGTCCCATCGTGCGATGTAGCCATCATTTATATAAGAAGTTGCTCCTAGTTCTCTGTCACCATTGGAGGTCGTTTCTGGCTTTCCAGTAGTAAGGCCCTGCTCGAAACCCAGTTTGACATACTCTTGATAGGACTCCTTGCCAATGGGCTCATCAGACTCTGTAGAGAACAGTTGACATCTCTTAGATATAAAGATCATCCAATCCATTGATGTGATGCTTATTCATATACGACTTAATATCAGGATCTTCTGACATCGTTAGGATTAAGGCCTATACTTTTTGGGATGGCGCACGCTACGATGAGTCTGCAATAGACATCTCCGATGACGATATTTCTTGGACGACTGTAGTAGATAGAAGTGCCAATAGGGATCTTTCAGTTCCTGAGGGGATAACTGATTATATCGAGCCAAATACGGCAAGATATCTAAGATTAAGATTGATACGTAATAGTGCCTACCCTGGATTACACCTAGTAGAGTTCTATGCATTTTAATCTTTGGAGATCCGCTAGTACGGAAGTACCCGGCCCAAGGGGTTTCAACCTCATGAATTCAGAAGTTGAGATAACACCAATGTGGAAGTACCAACCCAATGGGATTTATCCAATTGTTCTACGAATAATAGATCTCCTGCTACTCTTGCTCAAAAGAGTCAAGTCTATTCCTTTCTTCATAATAGATTGCACTCGATATCTTTATAATAACATATAAACCATTTGAGTTACAGTTAACTCCTTTAGGCCATCAATTAAATACACTGCTATGAAACCTATAAGTGCCTTCATATTTTGCTTCCTATTATTTTGTGCAGGATGTAGAACAGATCGTCAATCAGATCGTCGGAATACGAGTGACTCCTCGGTTAATCAAGCTCTATTGCTGAAGTACTGTACATCATACCCCACTAACTATCGTTCTATCAAAGAGGGTGTGTCTATTAGATTTAAGTCTACGTATACGGGTAATAAGGCTGGCGATGAAGTTGTCGGTGCCCGAATCAAACCAGACGTAGATGGCACATTTGCTTGGGTCGCCACTAATGACCTCAGATTCACTCCTACAGAAGCTTTTGCATATGATACGGATTACGAATTCATCTTTAATTTGCCTGAGCTATTTGCACCAATAGAAGTACAAGACAAGATACTCAAAGTGCCCTTTAGGACTGGTCCACTAGGCTTGAAGATGACTCTTGAAGGCATAAAAATTGATAACCTCTTTGGAGAAGAGCAGATCAGCTACAGAGCTGTAGTTACTAGCTCTGACTATGTCTCATCCGAAGCTATCGAATATATGGTTACAGCAACGCAAGAAGGCGAAGAGAAGGAGATCACATGGGCCCATGAAAGATACGGCAAGAAGCACACATTTGAGGTGGTCGGCATCGAACAATATAAGCATGAATCCGAGCTCACAGTTCAGTGGAATGGCGCGAAGGTTTCCCCAGATTTTAAAGGAAAGGAGGATGTCCACATTCAGCCTGAGGGCGTATTTGAATTGTTGAATGTAGACCTCAGCGAGAGCGACGAAAATATCATTACAGCATCATTTTCGAGATCAATCGACCCAGATCAAGACCTAGGTGGGCTTTTTACGCTAGATAATAAGATGACAATTAGAACTGCCATCGAAGGGAACCGAGTGTACCTCTATCCAGCACAACAGATCAAAGACGAGTTCAGCCTGACCATATCTAATCATCTTAAGAGCATCGGCGGCACAAGTCTGGCAGAAGCGCATGAGATTGACAAGCTTAGGTTTGATCTGTTAGAACCTTCTATACGAGCATTGAGTCAGGGGGTTATCTTACCACGGTCAGCTAATTCTTCATTTCCAATTGAGAGCGTCAATCTGAGGGCTTTAGATATAGAGATTTTTGAAATCCATGATAACAACATTTTGCAATTTCTGCAGGAGAACAAACTTGATGAAGATTATTATCTGGCCCGAGTAGGAAAGATCGTACATCGAGAAACTATTAATATCGAAGACTACGCAGGATCTCTGGAAACCAACACTTGGTCTCGGATCAGTTTAAACCTCAGCGAATTAATCGATACTGATAGTCGGGCGATACATCAAGTCAGGATAGGGTTTCAACAAGCTTATGCTATTACGAATTGTGATGACGATTCTTCAGGGGAACCTGTTGTCCGAAGTGGCAAAGAAAGTATGATCAGCTATACCGATGATTATTACTATAATTACGAAGATCGGAATGCGCCTTGTAAGGAAGCTTATTATAATCCTGACCGATACATTATCAGAAATGTTATTGCCTCCGATGTGGGGATGATTGCCAAACAAGGCAAGGATAATGCGTATCACTTTGCTATTTCTTCATTGAGTACGGGAGAACCGATTGGCGGTGCACGAGTATACCTATATGATTATCAACAACAGCTGTTAACAGAGAGTCGCAGCAGTCATGATGGTTTTCTAGTGATCAACGCAGAGGAGAAGGCGGCCTTTGCAATTGTGGAGCATGATACAGGGTATGCGCATGCGGTCCTCGATGATAATGCCTCTAATAGCCTCTCTTCTTTTGACATCGGGGGCACTAAGCGACGTGGTGGTATTCAAGCCTTCGTCTATGCAGATCGTGGAGTACATCGCCCTGGCGATACCATATTTCTTAATGCTATGGCGAGTCTGCCATCATCAGAAGAACCCTTCCATCCGGTCAAATTATCGGTGAGAGACCCAAAGGGCAATGAGAAGTTTACTGATGTACAGTTAGACCATGTTGGCGGCATTTACTCTTGGGCCATTGCAACAGATGATAACGACATTACGGGTAAATGGAATGCACATCTATCCATAGGGCCGAATAAGTTCACCAAAGGTCTGCGTGTCGAAAGCATAAAACCCAATAGACTCAAGATCGACCTCGTCACAGAAGATGAAATAAGGTACTATGACAAAGCCAAGCGAAAAGCCTCGATTTCTTCGACATGGCTTCATGGGGCTCCAGCTAAGGACCTTCATGCTGAGATAGATGCACAATTGTTTAATTCTGAACCCTTATATGAAGGCTATGAAAGCTACACCTTTAGTGACCCAGCAAAGAATGGGGTAAATACTTTGCTAAAGCTTTTTGATGGAAAGCTGGATGCGGGAGGCAAGAAAGAATTTGACCTTAAGCTCAATGCGAATGCCTTTCCAGGCAAGATCAGTGCTGATGTGAAGACAAGAGTATTTGAGCAGGGTGGAAATTTCTCTGAAAATTTTTCTCGCCTGAAGATTAGCCCGTACTCACACTATACTGGAGTGCGCTCGCCAGAAGGTAAATGGGGCGGCAAGCGAGTTGAGATTGGAGAAAATTCGACTTTTAAGATTGTATCAATTTCGGATGATGGCAAGCCAGCGAGTGGTAGAAGGCTATCCATCGGATTTTACGATGTCAACTGGCGATGGTGGTACTATGAGGGGGAGCGTCGCAATGTATACAAGTTTAACTCAGCCGAACACAAGGGCTCTTTTTACAACAAGGTCATCACAACTGATGCCTCAGGGTCTTATGATCTGACCTATGATTTTCAGGATACCGACTATGGGCGTAAGATGATTAGAGTATGTGATCTGGAGTCGGGTCATTGTACAGGAGAATTCTTTTATGCATCAAGGTGGGGGAGCTCCATGCAGCCCGAGGAGCGCAAGAGCCTGACGAAACTCAATTTTAACGCTGATAAGAAATCCTATGATGCTGGTGAGGAGGTTGTCGTAGAGATCCCTTCAGAGGCAGGGTCCAGGATCTTGATATCTGTGGAGACAAGCGATGATGTCATGATACAGGAGTGGATAGAAGCCCAAGGAGACTTGACCGAATATCGATTTTCCGTCAACCAAGAGATGACTCCTAATGTATACCTGCACGCCACTATGGTGCAGTCCTATGATACTAAGCAAAATGATCTACCGATACGCATGTATGGAGTGATCCCCATATCTGTCAATGATCCAGAGACGATCTTGACTCCTGAGATTGCCATGAGTGATCAGCTGGAGCCAGAAGCTGAATTTGAAGTACGAATATCAGAGGAGAATGATCGGGCTATGTCCTATACCATTGCCATAGTTGACGACGGACTCCTGGATCTTACCAATTTTTCTACTCCAGATCCACATAGACATTTTTATGCTAAGCAAGCCCTCGGCGTAAAGACCTGGGATCTATACGATTATGTGCTTACCAAGTATAGTGGAGAGATAGACAAGATGATCTCAGTAGGCGGTGGCGATGGTGAAGCTGATAAACAGGGTGGCAAGAAAGCCAATCGGTTTAAACCTGTCGTGATGACCGCAGGACCTTTTACTCTTAAGCCAGGTGAAACTGCCAACCATAGGTTTACCATGCCGAATTACATCGGATCAGTAAGGACTATGGTGGTGGCTAAGGATGATGATGCTTTCGGTAAGGCGGACAATACGAGCTTTGTTAAGAAGCCACTGATGATCCTGCCGACCCTGCCACGAGTCACAAGCCCTGATGAAGTTGTTAGAATACCTGTGGCAGTGTTTGCGATGGAGGATCATGTCAAGACTGCGGAGATTAAGATTGAGGCCAGTGATAATGTAGAGATTATCGGCCCATCTACTAAGCAGGTATCCTTTTCGGAGATAGGTGATAAACTCATTTATTTTGAAGCAAGACTGCTTGATCAGTTGGGAGTAGCTTCATTCGATTTCAGTGCGAGTTCTGGTTCCTTGAAAGTATCGCAGCAAGTGGAGTTGGACATACGCAATCCTAACCCAGAACGAACCGAGGTACAATATCAGACTGTTGCTGCGGCAACAGAATGGACTGGAGATCTGGAGGCAATAGGCATGAAAGGCACTCAATCAGGACTCATTGAGTTTAGCTCACTGCCCAATCTCAACTTGCGGGAGCGGATGGACTATCTTGTGAGATACCCCTATGGCTGTCTCGAACAGACCACCTCCGCAGCATTGCCTCAGCTGACGCTGGGATATTTTAAAGACCTATCCCTGTCTGAGACTCAAGAGATTAAGAAGAATGTAAATGGAGCCATAAGACGTATAGCTCGTATGCAGAGATCTAATGGAGGATTCTCCTACTGGCCAGGGTCGAACCTTTCTAATGATTGGGCGACCTCTTACGCTGGATTCTTTTTGATGGAAGCCCAGGAGCAGTCATACTATATTCCCAATAATCTCTTATCTAAGTGGTTGACATACCAACAAGGGGTTGCCAGGAAATTTAGGATCAAACGAGATAGTAAATTGTATTACCAGCAGTATCAGATGCGCAATCAAGCCTATCGCTTGTTGACAATGGCCATATATGGTTCGCCGGATCTATCTGCTATGAATGTGTTGAGGCAAGAAACTAACCTCCCTGCTACGGCACAATTTATGCTTGCCGCATCTTATGCCTATGCCGGTAAAAAAGAGCTGGCTATTGAGATGACTCGCAGCACCGAGGCGACGGTAGAGCCCTATCAAGAACTTAGCTTGAGTTATGGCTCTGACCTCCGAGACATGTCACTAATTGCCACGGCGATGTTGCAACTGGATCGAAAGAATGAGGGATTTGAAATCATCAAGCGCATAACAGAACAACTAAATACTAGTCGATGGTATAGTACACAGACTGTAGCGCAAGCTCTCGTCGCCGTCGCCGCATATGTACAAGATCAAGAGGGAGGAAATTTGCATTTTAAATTTGAAGCTGACGGAATACCTGAACAGACCGTGAACACGGATAAACCCACATTTGTAGTGGCATTGGGGCTTGAGGAGTTAGAGAATATCACAACTAAAGTTCAAAACTTGTCCGATGGCCCGCTATTTGTCAAGACGAGCATGGTCGGTCAAGATCCACCTACAACTGTACTGCAAACCCAAGAGATTGATAAGCATATAAGCCTCTCAGTGCAGTATAAAGATCTCAATGGTGGAATCCTTAATTATAAGGAGATCGAACGCGGTACAGACTTTATTGCCCATGTGGTTATCAAAAATCAGAATAGTCGAGGTGGAACAATTGAGAACTTGGCGCTGACACAGGTATTCCCCTCAGGATGGGAGATACAGAGCGGAGGCTTGAGTAATGTATCTGATGTAATCAAGGAGGATAGCTACGACTATCGAGATGTCCGTGATGATCGTGTATATACCTTTTTTAAGCTTGGCAAGCGAAAGGATTTTAAGATACTCTTGACGGCGTCTTATGACGGGATTTATTTCCTTCCTCCGGTTAAAGTGGAGGCCATGTATGATCAGGAGATTCAAGCCTTGACTAGAGCATACAAAGTGAATGTTGTCGCACCATAAAATGATGGTCATGCCTAATAAGAAAAAGATCATATACACAGTTGCGATGCTCACGTTGGGAGCGCTGATATTCCTATGTTGGCCTCAACGCTTGTTACTTGAAGACAAACCTTTCTGCACTGTATTAGAAGATGAGCACGGAGAATTGTTGGCGGCACAGATTGCCAAGGATGGGCAGTGGCGATTTCCGATGATGGATTCGCTACCAGAGAAGTTTATTGACTGCATCTTGACCTACAGAGACAAGAGGTTTTATAGCCACGTGGGTATAGATTTCCTTTCGACCGCTCGTGCAATTCATCAGAATACTCGGGAACGAAGGGTGGTCTCAGGGGCGAGCACGATCACTATGCAGATTATGCGAATGTCAATGGGGCACAACGATCGGTCGATCTCTCATAAGCTAATAGAGATGTTGGCTGCAGTGCGCCTTGATTTCAAAAGAAGTAAGTCAGAGATCATAAATATATATGCTTCTCATGCTCCATTTGGTGGCAATGTTGTAGGTCTTGAAACTGCAGCTTGGAAGTACTTTTACAAGAGCCCATATCAACTGAGTTGGGCCGAGATGGCTACACTCTCGGTATTGCCTAATGCACCCTCACTTATTACCTTCACTAAGAACAGAGACCAACTCTTGAAGAAGAGAAATATACTCCTCAACAGCCTGCGAGATCGAGATATCATAGATGATATAGAGCTTGAGCTGTCTCTGTCAGAGCCTCTTGCTACTGGCTTGTATGAACTCTCACATGATGCTTCTCACTACATGCATTTTCTCAAGAGTCAAAGTCATACTGGTCGCCTTCAATCGTCAGTCGATCGATCTCTGCAGGTAGCACTTAACAAGATTCTCGATCGTCATTATGATGTCCTATCTCAGAATGATATCCATAATGGGGCAATCCTGGTCATAGATAATAAGACTCTGGATGTCAAAGCTTATTGCGCTAACGTGCCCAAGACTTCTGAAGAGCGCAATGTAGATATGATCCTGGCACAGCGCAGCTCGGGTAGCATCTTGAAGCCATTGCTTTATGCTGCCATGATTGACGGGGGACACTTGGCCCCAGATGCATTAGTCAGAGATGTACCCATCTACATGTCTCGATTTACACCCACTAATTATAATGGTCAATTCAAAGGCTTGGTGCCAGCTTCAGAGGCACTGAGCAAGTCGCTCAATGTTCCATTCGTCGTGCTACTACAAGAATATGGCGTGGAGAAATTTAGGCGGCAATTGGAGCAGATCGGCCTGAGGACCGTCAACAAATCTGGCAACGCCCACTATGGTCTATCGCTAATACTGGGTGGTGCGGAGGTGAGACTCTATGATTTAGTTCATGCATATGCCGCTATGGCGAGAACACTATCTGGTGAGCAAGACTTTATGTGGGACAAAGGAAGCATATATCATACCCTTGAGGCCATGAAGAAGCTCGAGCGACCTGATGATCGTGGCAATTGGCAGCTATTCAATTCTTCACAGCAGCTAGCATGGAAGACTGGTACGAGCTATGGCCATCGAGATGCGTGGTCTATTGGGGTGACTCCTCAATATACTATAGGGGTATGGGTAGGCAATTCGGACGGAGAGGGCAGAGATCAGATCATTGGTTCATCAACCGCTGGCAAAATCTTGTTCGATGTGATGGAGGCTTTACCTGCTGACAATCATTGGTTTGATACGCCTTATGAAGAGGTGACCTGGATGCAGACCTGCAGAACTACGGGGATGCTGCCATCGATCCATTGCGATCGGGTTGATACGACGCTAATCTCTCAGTCAGTCTTGAAATCTGGAACCTGTCATTACCATAAGACTATTAGCACAGAACCTGAAGGTCAGTGGCAGGTCAATAATTCCTGTTACTCTGGAGATATCATAAAGAAGTCTATCCTACAATTGTCGGCCAGAGAAGCCCAATACTACCTGCCATCACACCCTGATATAGTCGTTGATGTACCGTGGCACCCAGATTGCGCCGATCCGCCCGTGGCAGGTGCGATGCAGATTGTATATCCCAATTCATCTGAGCACATATATATCCCCAGAGACCTCAATGCCCAACGCCAAAAGATCATCGCTGAGGTCGCCCATATCGACAAAGATTCCAAAGTGTACTGGTATGTGGACGATCATTATCAAGGTAAGACCGAGTCTTTTCATAGTATCGAAATCGATTTACCAGCCGGAGAACATACGCTCTTTTGTGTTGATGAGTCAGGCGAAGAGAGCGCTGTTAGCTTTCAGGTAATCAGTAAGTAGGACCTTCAAATTTTGACACGAGTTTCCAATATTCCCAAGGGGTTTTAAACCCCTTGAATTCAATAGTTGGAAATCAACCTGGTGAGGTAATTTCTCATGGGGTTCCCAAACCCCTTGAAGTCAATGATTGGAGATGAGATCATTATGGATGTATTCCACCCCTTTTGATGTCTAAAAAGCGGAGGTGCCCACTATTAATACTCTTCAGCCGATTTCAGGACCTAATGCCGCTTTAGTGCTTTGATTATGTGCATCAGCATAGAGCATACGGTAATAAGTTGATTACGTATCTGCTTCTTCGACGCCTGTCCCTAACTTAAATGATATCTGACCTGAGCCGTCAAAGTGGATTTAGTCCTTGCTAGATGGGATTTATAATGGATTCCAATAGTTACATCTTAAAGTATAGGCACAGGTCTAAGGGAAAGAATTGCCTATCTTGTCAAGAATGCAACCATCGATCAAAAATATCCTCGTACTGATATGCCTACTGGTCTCATGCATGTCACAAGCTCAGGATAAAACGTCCACAGCAAAGACAGGATATATCATTGAAGAATTTGCCCTGCCCGGAGGTAGATTAGGCAACAATGTGAACTGTATAGTAGAAGGACCCAACGGCTTTCTTTGGTTCGGTTCTCATGGAGGTGTTCATCGGTATGATGGACATGAGATCATCACATTCAAAAATGAGCTAGGCGATACAATCGGTGAGACTACCTCTCTAACTTTTCCTTATGTCGAACATTTATACTGGGATCAATATGACAAAATGTGGGTCAGTACTTATGGTGAAGGGCTTTATCGTTTTGATCCCATAACAGAGACCTTTAAACACTTTGCTTATGTAGATGGAGATCCCAATTCTTTAAGCCATCCCAGAGTGATGTGGTCACAAGAAGATGCAGATGGCCTTCTGTGGGTGAGCACAGATCATGGCCTGTGTAGATTTGACAGAGAAACACAGACATTTAAGCGTTATTATCCATTCGATGGTCCTGAAAATAGAATCGACAATACGTTTAGAAATATCTACGTAGATCGCCAGGGCACGCTTTGGATTTCAGCTGGGAATGCTCCTTTCCAAGACAACGGAGGGTTGTTACGATATGATAAAAGCAGTGATAGCTTTACTCAATATGTTCATGATCCTGATGACCCAACTTCTCTATCTCAAAATGGAACGAGAGCACTACTTGAAGACAGCCGTGGTAATTTTTGGGTAGGTAATGGTCTTGGCTTGAATAAAATGAATCGCGAGAATGGCACATTTACGCTAATGGCAAAGAGTGACAATGCTCCTTATTCACCAAGAACTGGTCAAGAATTACGTCCTGCGGCCTTTTCACTATTAGAAGATAAAGAAGGCGGATTGTGGGTAGGAACAGTCGGTACCTCCCGAAGAGAAAACCGATTACTACGCTACGACCCAAGCCTTCAATCGGTACAAACTATCCCATTAGAAACTTCCGCATGGCAATTGACTCAATCATCTGATGGTACCATATGGGTAGCGGGTGCAGGTCTAAGTGGACAAGTGGCTAAGGTCTACTCCAAAACATTAAATTATGATCTGCAAGGTGGATCTTTTTACCAAAGTGAATTCTCCAAGCAAAAGGAGCAAGACCAAAATCTCGATAAGGACCTTGCAGGTCTTAATACTTTTGGACCATTGAATATTGGTTTTGACAGTCGCACAGGATTGCTTTGGGGTGCTCATGTCAGCGTAGACACAAGGACTGAGGCTGAAGCAATACTGTCTTCCTTTGATAGAGAAAGTAGGGAAATCAACTTCTATCATTTGCCAGAGCTTAATATGACTCGTGATAATACGCTGGCTGCGAATATTTTTGCCACCGCGGGACTTCAGGTTACTAAAGATGGAAAGGTCTGGTCGAGCTTTCCTGGAGAAAATGTAGGTGTCTTTAGCTTCGATCCGGTAACACAGAGTATTGAACAATTTCTCCATGATCCTAATGACACTACAAGTCTTTCTTCAAATTTAGTCGTGGATCTCTATCTCGATAGTCGAGAAAATTTATGGATCAGTACTTACGAAGAAGGTTTAAATAAATTAAATACTTCAACAGGAGAGATTACATATTTTGATTTGACTCACGAGCAAAATGCTTTGGATGGAGATGACAACTTTCCAATTACAGTAGTAGAAGATACAAGTGGTATGATATGGGTAGGAGGAAATATCCGTCAATTGGATCAAATGCAATTGGTTAGAATTAATCCTTTTACTAATGAAATAAATACTTTTCCAATAGCTGAGTTTCCCTCTCAAGCATCCATAAGGAGCTTAGCAGTGATCCCCAGAATCAATACACTGGCCTTTACGCTTTTCGACAGAGGTATGGGATATCTTGATCCTGAAAATGAGCAATTTAATTTTTTCAATACTCATCTGGGCAACTTCCCATTTGATGTGACAAGGAAAGTTATAGTTGATGAAAATAGTAATGAGTGGTACTCGACAAGAGAAGGTGCTTTTATTTATGTGAATCTTGCAGGAGAGCAAAAAGTAATTCAAAATAATAGTAGAAATGCATCCTGGCATAGAAAGGGCGTTTTGTCTCCAGATGGCAACCTCTTTTTTCTGAATGAAAATGGCTGGGATGAGATAGATCCCGATATAATTAATAGCGTTGGATCTGCCGACTCTGCAAGTTTGAGCCTTGTAGATCTTTATGTGTTGGGAGAGAAGCAGATTCCAAAAGTTCATGAAACTTTAGATCAGCCCATATGGATGACCGATGAAATCAGTCTTAACCATGATGCTGAAAATTTCAGTTTGCGTTTTACCGATTTTGACTTTCAAGGTGGAAATCTCTCTTATCAGTATCGGCTTAGTCCTTACGAGTCGACATGGAGAAAAACTGATAATGAGCCGGTAGCCAATTACTTTAAAGTGCCTACAGGCCACTATGAATTTCAAGTTAGAGCGTTGAATCAATCGAAAGCTCAAAAGAGTGAACAGCTCAATATCAAAGTGAATATCCTTCCTCCTTGGTGGAAGACTTGGTGGGCTTATCTGGGTTATATTCTTCTGGGAGGATTCCTGGTAGGATACCTGATCAAATATCAACGAGATCGTGCCATACAGTTAGAGCGAGAGCGCATCAAGGATCGAGAACTGGAGCAAGCCAAGAAGCTCGAAGTTGCCTATAACAAACTCAAAGAGAGTGAACGAGAGGCACAGATAGAGGCCAGCCTTGAGAGGGTGAGATCCAGAATGATGTCTATGCAATCGAGTGAAGAATTAGGCCAAGCTGTTGCCGTCCTATACCAAGAGATGGATCAATTAGGCGTGGCTGATTGGGGAAGTAACATAGTCATTGCTGATGAAGAAAATGATCGGCTTGAGTATTGGATTGCCGAGCATCAAGAAAATGTAATTCCAATAGGCTTTGTACAAGGCCAAGAACATGAAGTAGTTGAAGAAATGTGGCAGGTTTGGAAGGAAGGACCAGAGTTTCATGATATTTTTATCAATGGCGACCGAAAGAAAAGTTATGATGAGTATGTGTTGAACTACACAGATTTCAAGAACTTTCCAGAGGCTATGAAGCAGGAAATTCGCTCATTTGAAAAAGTACATTTCCAGCAAGCGAAGAATAAATATGGATGGATTTCTGCAGTATCAGTAGATGAACCATTGGCAGCAGGTGATGTACCAGTGTTAATTAGATTTTCTAAAGTCTTCGAACAAACCTACACCCGCTTCCTCGATCTCCAAAAAGCTGAAGAACAAGTCCGGGAGGCACAGATCGAGGCCGCATTGGAGAGGGTAAGGGCTGCTTCCATGGCAATGCATGATTCTGAAGAGATGCTCAACGTGGTTCACGTGCTATTCAAGCAACTTAAAGAATTAGAGTTGCGATTTGTACAAGTTTGGATCAATATATTAGATCATGAGCTCGAAGAGGCCCATACATACGTCTCTCCACTGAAAGAAAATATTCCTCTTCCTCACAGAATAGTGACGACATTCTCTGATTTCCCTGATGAGGTGTCCAATTGGAAGAAAGGGGATGAGTTTTTATATCGCAGCCATATCGGGCGAGATAATATCAAGGCATATCTCAAATCAATAAACCTGCCTTACGAATACTATGATACATATGTCAATCAACTTTCTTTTGAGAATTATTTTGAAACAGAAGTAACGAATAAATATGGTGCTATCGGATTTGGTTGGGGCGAAAAGGCCACTGAAGAAGAGAAGCGAGTTGTGCAAAGATTCGGGAAAGTATTCGAACGAACTTACACCCGCTTCCTAGACCTCCAAAAGGCGGAAGCACAGGCAAGAGAGACTGAGATTGAGGCGGCTTTAGAGCGGGTTCGTGCCGCTGGTATGGCTATGCATTCAAGTGAAGATCTTTTAACCGCAAGCAAGGTACTTTTTAGCCAACTGCAAGCCACACATCTAAATGCAATTTCATGCTCAATAACTCTCGTTGATCGTGATCAAGATGCCATGGAGCTTTGGGTAACGCATGGAAATCAATTCTCTATCAAAAAAGTGAAGACCACAGATCATCCAAACTTTAAAGAAGAGATCGAGGCATGGAAAAATGGTATTGAGGAACTTAAACTCATCAACCCAAAAGACGAGTTCATCAAAGCGGTCAAAGAGATATTTGATTTCAATGTAATTGATCGTAAAGATCGTGATGATATTCATTTGCTTCATGTTAGACATCAGTTTGGATGGATTACTATTGGAAGCTGGGATGAAACTGTTCCGCAAGAAGTGGAAGTAAGTCGTCGTTTTGCCAAAGTATTCGAACAAACCTACACTCGCTTCCTCGACCTCCAAAAAGCTGAGTCACAAGCCAGAGAGGCGCAGATTGAGGCTTCATTAGAGAGAGTGCGATCTGCTTCGATGGCCATGCATAAGAGTGAGGATTTACCGAGGGTGCTTAAGATCATGTATGAGGAGTTTAAAAAATTTGAAAACCAGGAGATCCGTCAGGATATTGAAATATTTATCATAGACGATCAATCTGGATATACTATGGTATGGACCAATGAGTCAAACTTTCAGGATGATCTGGTGACCTATGAGTTCTCTTATATGGTTACACCGAGGTCAGCAGAAGAATTTAAAACATGGAAGAATACGCCGCTTCGTGAGCGGAAGAAATTAATTATCTGCCAGGAATATGAAGGTGAATCCTGGCAACAGGTGCTGGATGATTTTAGCGAAGTTCCTGACTTACAAGTTATAGCGGCTAAGTTTAGGGAGGAAGGCGTGGACAAATGGGTTACTCATCATGCTTACTTTTCGCATGGCGCTGTAGCATTACAACAAGAGGAACCAATTTCATTAGAAAATAGAGCAGTTCTTCAGCGATATGCCCAGGTTTTTGAGCAATCCTACACCCGTTTCCTCGATCTTCTGAATGCAGAAGCGCAAGCCAGGAAGGCACAGATAGAAGCGTCATTGGAAAGAGTGAGGTCTCGTACCATGGCAATGCACAAGAGTGAAGAGTTAGCACAGGTTGTTGCTACACTCTATAAGGAGATCAAATCAATGGGAATGTCAGCTTTAGGATTTGAACTAATCCTTTTCAAACCTGAAACTGACATTCTTGAGTTCTGGAATAACCCTGCTTCCTTAGATTATGCCACTTGCTATGAAGTCCCTCGAGGGTTACATCAACTTTTCGAGAGACAATGGGAAGAATGGGAGAGAAAGAAAAAGAGATTGATTTTAAAGCTATCAGGACAGGATAAAGTAGAATATGACACCACACTTTTTGAAAGGACCGATTTTAAAGATTGGCCTGAAGAAATACAAGAAGAGATCAAAAAGCAAGAATCAGTTACTTTTTCTCATGCCTATGTAAAATATGGTTATTTCGAAGCAATTGATGATAAACCATTGACTGATGAAGAATTCTCCATCTTAGATCGTTTTGCAAAAGTCTTTGAACAAACCTACACCCGCTTTCTTGATTTGCAAAAAGCAGAAAGAAGAGCAAGAGAAGCTCAAATTGAGGCAGCCTTAGAACGGGTCAGGGCACGTGCCATGGCCATGCACAATAGTGATGAACTGGCTGAGGCCGCAGAATCGTTGTATCAAGAATTTAATCAGTTAGGCGTGACTCCATTCGCGTGTGGTTATGTGATCAATGATAATGATAAAGGTGAATGGAAAGTATGGATGACAGACTCTGGGCAAGAGACTTTCAATAGTTTCTGGACTTTACCTTTTGATGCAGACCCTCATCTTGTGAGTCGTTATGAAAGTTGGAAAAACGGAGAATCTTTTCATGAAACAATCTTAGAGGGTGATGTTAATGTAACACATCATAGGGTGATCGCGAAATATGCTCCATGGAAGGAATCAACGCTGGACAGTCTACCACCAAAATTGGTATTGAGTTGTGCTAATTTTAAATATGGTCATTTACTGATCATCCAGGATCAAGAGTTGAATATAGAGATTAAACAAACCTTGATCCGATTTGCAAAAGTCTTCGAGCAAACCTACACCCGTTTCCTGGATTTGAAGACAGCGGAGGAGCAAGCTGCATTAATTAAATTAGAAAAAGAACGATTAGAAAACACACTCGCTGACCTGAAAGCCACACAATCTCAACTCGTTCAGTCTGAAAAGATGGCATCACTGGGAGAGCTCACTGCAGGAATTGCACATGAGATTCAGAACCCACTGAATTTTGTCAATAACTTTTCAGATGTGAGCGGAGAGATGATCGATGAGATCAATGAAGAATTAGAAAATGGGGATATAGAAGAAGTCAAAGAAATTCTAAATGATCTGAAAGGGAACTTGGAAAAGATCCTCCACCACGGCGGACGGGCAAGTAGCATTGTGCGCAATATGTTGGATCATTCACGGGCGAGTTCGGCTGAGTGCGTGGAAACTGATATCAATGCCCTTTGTGATGAGTACATCAGATTAGCCTACCACGGTCTGAGAGCAAAGGATCGCAGTTTTAATGCGGAATTCAAAACTGCATTTGACGAAAGTCTGCCTAAAATCAAAGTTGCGGCACAGGACATCGGAAGGGTCGTATTGAATATTCTGAACAATGCTTTTTATGCAGTGGATAAAAAGAAGAAAGAAAGCAGTGATCAATACGAGCCAAAAGTTTCAATAAAAACGGAATTCCTTTCCCCCTTCGGAGGGGGTCAGGGGGAGGACTCAAAGAAAGGTGAAAACAATGTTGTCATCACTATCAGCGACAATGGTATCGGTATGTCACAAGAAACGATTGAAAAGGTCTTTCAACCATTCTTTACCACGAAGCCTACAGGTCAGGGAACGGGATTAGGCATGAGTCTGGCCTATGATATTGTCAAGGCGCATGGGGGAGAATTGAGTGTAAAAAGTAAAAAAGGAGAAGGGAGTGTATTTATAATTGAATTGCCACATTAATTAAAAATCCAAGTGATGAAGCGAATTATTATAATTTACATTAATGCATTATTTGTAGTATTTCATTGTGCTGCCCAAAACCTCCAAATCAATCCGATAGATCTCTCCGAATCAGATTTTGCAGTCATCGTAGGTCTTGTTCAAGACGACAATGGATATATCTGGCTTGCTGATTTTCAAACCGGTTTAGTGAGGTATGATGGCACTGAGATTAAACGATATCCTGCCAAAGGAGAATCCAATCTTGGCCCTAGATCCAATCGGGCAGAATGCATTGCGACAGATGGAAAAAATATATGGTTAGGAACATTCAGTAGTGGACTAAGCATGTTGGATCCTGAGACAGGTTTATTCACTCATTATATCCATGATTCCTCTGACCCCAATTCGATTCGATCCAATCAAATTCGGACGTTGACTTTTGATCGCCAGGGCATGCTGTGGATAGGTACGCAGAAAGGATTGGACAAATTCGATCCCTCTACCAAAACATTTACCCATGTCCATACGACAGATCCCGATGAAGAAATACTTAAAGATGAACACATCAGAATTACATATATCGATCAGGCCGGTGTACTATGGGTAGGCACAAGTAGTCCATTTGCCAATGAAGCTACTGTGGGTGGTTTGTTCAAAGTAGAAGTGGACAAAAACAGTATCGAACACTATCAGTCTGGCGATTCCGAAAACACTTTAATCGATAGTCGTGTCAGATCCATCTTTGAAGATAGTAGAGGAACCTTTTGGATAGGTACTGCAGGAGATGGATTGCATACGATGGATCGCAAAAGTGGCACTTTTACAAGATTCCTATTTGATCCCTATGATCCACAAAAACTCAGCAGAAGTACATCCGTCGACGGTCGTCAGGCAGCATTAGATCATATCACTTTTATCAACGAAGATGATGGGGGAAATATATGGATCGGCACATTCAATGGTGGGCTATGTATGTATAATCCAGCTTCTGCCAAAATGACCTACTATGCGCGGGAATTGTCACATGCTCATAAAAAAATAGAAGGTATAGGGTTTTGGAGTGCGCATAAAGCCAATGATGGCTTATTATGGGTAAGTACATGGTCTACCACTACGGATGATGACATTTTACACACTATCACCACGAAATCTCGAAAGCTTCAAATCAATACTTTAGAAAATAATAGTAGTGTTCGAAGTTTTGCTAAAGACACAAAAGGAGGATTCTATTTTGGGGGTAGTCGTGGAGTTTGGTATGAAGACAAATTTGGAGATCAAACATTAATCAAGAGGCTCGAAGGATTTGAAGGAGCCTCAAGAGCAGGCGCAAGAGATATAGTAGTAAAAGATAATCAATTGTGGATAGCCACAATCTTTGGTTTGTATAATATCGATCTAGCAACCAAAGAGCTAGCGATATATGATCATGATCCATTGGATACGACCTCATTGTCAACTGATAACATCGAGTCTTTACTATCTCTGAATGCCGACGAATTACTATTAGGCAGTCAAAATGGCATTCAAATATTCAACGTCAAAACAAAACAATGCAGGCAACTGACTCTCTATGACACTTTAGAAGCAGAACCTACTATCGAAACAGTATCTGACGTCATGACTGATTCTAAACTGCGCGTATGGCTCACTTTAGTATTTAATGGCGTAAGGCAACTAGATACCCAAACCGGACAAATGGTTGATTTTCCCGAATTGCCCAAAGGCGAAAATATTTTTTGGTTATTTGAAGACAGCAATCAAAAAATTTGGATTGGAGGGGACAATGGTATCTATACGCTTAATGAAACATCTCAAGCATTTGAAAAATATAAGGACAAAGATGGTTTAGTCCCTGACAATTCAGTAGCATTTGCGATTGCTGAAGATCATCAAAAACAACTGTGGATAGGCGTCGGGCCAGGAGTTGCCTCAATAGATTTGAATTCTGGCAAAACAAAGTTTTTTGGATCGAGTTGGGGAATGAATTCTTTTAATTTAACTAGTCGTGGGATGTTTTACTCTCCGAATAGGGAGATGATTCTTGGACATACTTCTGGCTACTACAAATTCAACACAAATGCCCTTCAAGCAGAAAGTGTATACACCACAGCACCATTTATATCCGACTACCTCATCAACGAAACCAAAGTCGATAATATCAATCAAAGAATTCAAAAGAATCCATCTCAAAATGATCTATTGAAATTAGATCATGACGAAAATAGTTTTTCATTGAGACTCAATCATATAGATTATTTATCCTCTAATTTGGATCATTCATTGAGGTATCGTCTTGAGGGGTATGATCCCAATTGGAGAGAAATCGATAGTGGTGAGCGTTTATTGTTTTATAATATTCCGCCTGGCGACTATACTTTCCAATCCAGAGTTTTTGATATGAATGGTAGATGGCAAGAATACAATATGGATATCCAGATCAAACCACCTTGGTGGCAATCTTGGTGGGCTTATTTATTGTATGCCATTGGAGCCATATTAATTGCATCTGGAATTTATAGATCCCAGAAAGCTCGTACCATCCGTCTTGAACGAGAAAAATCAAAAGACCGCGAACTCGCGCAAGCCAAAAAAATCGAAAAAGCTTATACCGACCTCAAAGCCACCCAAGCCCAACTCATCCAATCTGAAAAGATGGCATCACTGGGTGAGCTCACTGCAGGAATTGCGCATGAGATTCAAAACCCTCTTAACTTCGTCAATAACTTTTCAGATGTGAGTGGAGAGATGATTGAAGAGATCAATGAAGCACTGACACCTGAGTCAGGGGAGCCGGACTTAGAAGAGGCGCAAGAAATTCTAATTGACCTGAAAGGGAACTTAGAAAAGATCCACTACCATGGTGGTCGTGCGAGTAGTATTGTGCGCAATATGTTGGATCATTCACGGGCCAGTTCATCAGAACGCGTGCCTACAGATATCAATGCACTCTGCGACGAGTATTTGCGATTAGCCTATCACGGATTGCGAGCGAAGGATCGAAGTTTTAATGCCAATTTTGAAACTGCATTTGACGAAAGTCTCCCTAAGACTAAAGTTGCAGCTCAGGATATAGGAAGGGTCATATTGAATATTCTGAACAATGCTTTTTATGCAGTGGATAAAAAAGCAAAGAGCTATGCGCTCCCGCCTCCTAAAGGGGAGACCATTGACAATAGCTATTCACCGCTGGTTGAATTAACGACTCGGATGGATAGTAATTCGGTTGTCATCACTATCAGCGACAATGGTATCGGTATGTCACAAGAAACGATTGAAAAGATCTTTCAACCATTCTTTACGACTAAACCAACAGGTCAGGGAACGGGCTTAGGCATGAGTCTGGCATATGATATTGTCAAGGCGCATGGGGGGACGTTGCAAGTGGAAAGCAAAGAAGGTGAAGGGAGTGAGTTTAGGATTGTTTTACCCGAGAACAACTTATGATGAACTAAAAATATGATTATGTTTGAACCATAAAAATGAACCATGAAGTCAATTACTGTTCATAAATTGGATGCCGAATTATATGCTCAGCTTCAGAAAGAGGCCAAATCTGAAGGGTTAAGCCTTAATAAGCTGGTAAAAAAGATACTAAGGCGTTCTCTCGGATTGGATCCAATTCCGCGCAAGAAGATTGACTTTTCTGATTTCGTTGGAAGCTGGTCGGAGGAAGAATTGGCGTCTTTTGAGAAATTGACAATGGACTTTGATCAAATTGAACTTAATGAATGGTAATGAACAAGATTGTCCTAGACACCAACATTTATACAAAAATTATGGTTGGAGACGCTGATATTATAGCCAAGACTGAATATGCTTCAGAGCTTTTCCTCCCCATTGTTGTCATTGCGGAACTCTTATATGGCTTTCGGCTTGGGACGAAAATGCAAATTAACCTGGATCTGTTATCAAAATTTATACAAATACAAGAAGTCAAAATTCTAAATACAAGTTTTGAAACAGCCCAAATATTTGCGGAAATCAAACAGGGATTAAAATTAATCGGCAAACCAATACCCACTAATGATTTATGGATTGCTGCTTTAGCGATAGAACATGGAAGTGTATTATTTTCACTGGATCGACACTTTGACCATATTCAAGGATTGAGATTATTAAAATGAGAATGCTCCGGATATTTGTGCTAAATAGAAAATGAAGAAACTGACGATAAAAAGGCATATTGATGAAGTTCATTGGAATTAGCAATGTTAATTAGGTTTTTACATATCATCATCGCACTGATTGTTACCAATATTGGTATCGGGCAGGATATCCGAATAAGTCAGGTAGCCGTACCATTTGCCAATACTACGATATCCGGCCTAACTCAAGATAATTTTGGAAACATTTGGATTGCTTCTAACAATCAGGGCCTCTACAAATACAATGGGGATGACTACCAGCTTTACAATCATCAAAGAGACAATCCAAATTCAATCACTTCTGATCGCTTAGAATGTATCTATGCTGCTAAGAATGGTATCATTTGGATCGGAAGTTTTGCAAGTGGTCTATCGCGATTGGATCCTACTGATGATCAATTCACTAGTTTTTCTCATGATAATGGCAATCCTGAAAGTATCCGATCTAATGGCATCAGAAGGATTGCTGAAGATGATCGAGGAAGAATCTGGGTGGCTACATTAAAAGGGTTGGACTACTATGATCCTAAGAGGCAAACTTTTCATCGTGACTTTCAGGAAAGCGAGGCTGCTGAATTATTGAGTCAAGCACACATCAGGGCTTTATATGTGGATCAACGAGGTATCCTTTGGGCTGGTGCTTCAAGTCCATTTTTTGGTGAACAGTCTGTCGGAGGGCTTTTTCGTATCGATCCTAATGAGATGACGGTTACGAGATACATTTCTTCTGATGATCCACAGACGCTGAACAATGATGTTGTCACCGCGATATATGAAGACAGTAGAGGCGTATTTTGGATAGGAACAGCCGGTGATGGCCTCCATACTATGGATAGAGAATTAGGGGTCTTTCAAAGGCATCTCAATGTGCCAGGTGCCCCCAATCAATTGAGCCGCCCACCTGTTAAAGGCTATAGCTATGCCATGGATCATATCAGATTTATTCTTGACGACAAATATGGCAGGATTTGGATCGGGACGATGAATAATGGAATTAACCTCTATGATCCACATAACGGCTCGATGATTCATCTGAATACGGAACGTAATGATGAATATGATCTTCCGATTAATGACTTTTGGTCAGCTTTAAGGACAGATGATGGATTACTATGGTTTGGCGCCTGGAGCCCAGGTGATATTGGGAGTAAATTAATCAATGTGAATCTTTCTCCTGTTAACCTAGGCTATAGAGATATGGGTGAACCTATTTTTTCTTTTGTTGATCATGAAGAAGGGTATTCTGTATACATGGGCTCCAGGAATTCCATTCTTAGAGTGAACCGTAGAGATGAGATCACAAACGTTCACTACTTCGACCAAGAAGGAATACAAGAAGTTTATCATCTTTCAAGAGACGACAATAACAACTTATGGGGGTGTACGAATATGGGGCTGCTCTATTACAACCCTACGAAGAACCTGCACAAACTTTATCCTTTAGTTGACGAGCGACTGGCAGTAGGTGAGTTGCTCGAATTAACCAGTACAGCAGTGATTGCTCCCGACAGTATATTAGTCTCTACTAATAATGGACTATTTCTATTTGATCATAGCTCTGAAGAATTACAATTGATTGAAATACTTCCTGATGTTAATTTTATTACAGAGCGAGCTGGTGTATATGTCAACCATGTTTATATTGATTTAAAGGATCGTATTTGGGTGGGTTTTGGTAACTATGGTCTCTATTTGTTAGATAATGATCTTACTACTTTTAAAAGCTATCGATTTTTAAGTACTGTTCAAGATGGGCCATATGCTATTAAGGAAGATGACCTTGGAAGATTGTTCATTGGTAATTGGCGCAGTGGTCTAAAATTATATCAGGAGGAGCAGGATAACTTTATACAGTTAACAGATCGAAATGGCTTACTCAAAGCTGAAAGCAGGGTGTCAGATCTTTCATTTATCACCGATTCTACTTTTTGGCTCATGACTAACTCAGGTTTGGTTGATTACAATATGAATTCTGGTTCTTCTTCGGTCATTGAATTGAAGGAATTAGACGAATACGAAATTACCAGCAATGAGTTCTTTACTGCACGTAATGGGTTTTCATATGTAGGTACTTCATATGGATTTATCAAGTATAAGCCGGAAGAGTTTGATGAATTAAGAACGAATACTTCGACGCCACACATCACTAAAATATATGCAGGTGATCAGAACATTACTTCATGGTTTGACAATCAAGAAAATTCTATAGGCTTGAAGCATGATCAAAGTGATTTGTCTTTTTCATTGAGCTATATAGATTTTATAAGTGGTGATAGAGAGAAAAAGTTAGAATATAAAATGATTGGTTATGAAGACAGATGGAGAGATGGGAAGAATGATGATGACGTCTATTACTATAAATTACCACAGGGAGATTATTCATTTCAAGTTAGAAAACTAGGGTCAGATGGAGTATGGAAAGAAGACACGGTTGATTTTAAAATCCTGCCTCCGTGGTGGCTCACGTGGTGGGCATATGGTATATATGCCTTAGGCGGTCTTCTATTGAGTTGGTTCATACATAAGTCTCAGAAAAAACGAACAATACGAAAGGAGAGAGAAAAAACAAGAGAAAGAGAATTGGCTCATGCCAAGGAAATTGAAAAAGCCTATGATGAATTGAAAGCGACGCAGGCACAATTGGTCCAAGCTGAAAAGATGGCATCACTCGGTGAGCTAACAGCGGGTATCGCTCATGAAATCAAGAATCCGCTGAACTTCGTCAATAACTTCTCTGAGGTCAATGAAGAATTAATTCAAGAACTGATAGAAGAGATCGCTGCTGGAGACATGGACGAAGTGAAGGAGATTGCCGAAAACTTAAGAAGTAACGAACAAAAAATTCAAGAACACGGCAGACGAGCGGACTCTATCGTCAAGGGTATGCTGATGCATAGTAGAACGAGTACAGACGAAAGAATACCTACGGACATTAATGCTCTGTGTGATGAATATTTGCGCTTATCCTATCATGGCCTGAGAGCTAAGGATAAAAGCTTCAATGCTGAGATGAAGACTGATTTTGATCGTAGTATTGAAAAGGTTTCGATTGTTCCGCAAGACATTGGTCGTGTCCTACTCAATCTCATTACAAATGCCTTTTATACTGTTGATAAGAAACGGAAACTCGTTGATGACTCCGACTATCAACCTGTTGTTTCTGTTCAAACTAAGTCGGTAGATAATGGCCTTCGCATTTCCATAAAGGATAATGGTCAAGGAATGACCCAGGAAGTGCAAGACAAGATATTTCAACCTTTTTTCACTACTAAGCCAACTGGTGAAGGAACAGGACTTGGCCTTTCTATTAGCTATGATATTGTTACAAAAGGACATGATGGAAAGATTGAAGTGTCCTCTGAAATAGGAGAAGGAACTGAATTTATAATAGAGATTCCTCAGACGATGTAAATCAACCGAGGATCATATGATTATGAAAAATTACGAATATCAACCATGAAGATTTTAGTAGTAGATGATGAGCAAGACGTACAGATTCTCTTTCAACAAAGATTTCGGCGAGAAATTAAGAAAGGAGAAATGACTTTTGTCTTTGCGTTTTCGGGAGAGGAGGCTTTGAAATATTTAAATGCTCATTTGCATGAAGCCGTATTGATCCTTTCGGATATCAATATGCCGGGCATGTCAGGTTTGGAATTATTGGGTAAAATTAAAGGCGCTTATAATAATCCTCCGCCAGTAGTCATGATGATTACGGCGTATGGCGATGAGCAAAATTATAATGAAGCAAAGCGATTGGGGGCAGATGGCTTTTTAACAAAACCTGTTGACTTCACTGCATTAAAAGAAAAATTAAAACAACACACTGATGCCTAAAATATTAGTAGTTGATGATGAGGCCGATCTTGAAATCCTTATCAAACAGAAATTCAGAAAAAAGATAAAAGCCAAAGAGTATGAGTTTGTCTTTGCTCAGGACGGAGCAGAGGCCTTATCCAAAATTAAGAACATCGGTGATGTCGACATGGTACTAAGTGACATCAACATGCCTCGTATGGATGGCTTGACCTTACTAAGCCATTTAAAAGAAGAAGTACCACTGGTCAAGTCGGTTATTGTCAGCGCCTATGGGGACATGACGAATATTAGAACGGCCATGAATCGTGGTGCATTTGATTTTATTACGAAGCCGATAGATTTCAATGATTTGACAATAACTATGGAAAAGACTTTGAATTATGTCATGCAATTAAAGTCTCGTGTACAAGCATTAAATGAGAACAACATTTTAAAGATGTATGTCGATGAATCTGTATTGAATTTCATGGGTGGTCAAGAGATCGAATCTTCAATAACGAGAAATCAGATGATTGATGCCGCAGTAATTTTTGTGGATATTTGTGGTTTCACAGGGTTGAGTGAACAAACAACGCCTAATCAATTGGTCAGTCTGTTGAATATATACTTTGACCTTATTGTAATAGAGATCATCCAAGAGAAAGGAGCCATTGATAAGTTTATTGGGGATGCGGTGATGGCGGTGTTCAAAGGGGACAATCATACAGAACGTGCTATTGCAAGTGCGATTGCGATTAGAGAAAAAATTAAAGGCCTTCCAAAGAATGATATTGGGGTTGAGTTTACACCTGAAGTGAGCATAGGAATTAATGCAGGAGAAATGGTATTTGGCAATATGGGTTCGAGGTCGTTGAGGAGATTGGACTTCACCGTTCTTGGTAATGTGGTCAATACAGCTCAGAGATTACAATCACTTGCCGCCCCAAGCGAGATTTTAACAATCAAGAAGGTAGCTGACTCTGTTGAGCTAAGTTCATTGAAGTTTGAAGATATGGGAAAGCAACAGTTGAAAAATAAAGAAGGATTGACCCATATAATGAAGGTCCTGTGAGCTCATCGCCTCCACAGCGCCCCATGGGTATTCAATATTCTCAACGGGTTTAAACTCCCTGAAGCGAATGACTCGGGATGAGATCATTGTGAATGTATTCCACCCAAGGGATTCCCCACCCCCTTGACGTGATTATTGTACAGTAAACCTATCCAATACATCCGTGCCCAGAAGTCTATCATCCTTGTGAGTATACCAGGTCCTGCTTTTAGGAATGCGTACAGATTGATGCACTTCTTCGCCTTCAAATATGATGTACTCACCATCATTGACCGATTCGTTATGATAGAATCGATAGCCAATCAGAGCGTAGGAGTTCGGGTCAAAGTAAAAGTACCAGATATCCTTACCTACAGTTGGATCATAGGTCACTCGTATTTGCAAGGCTTGACGACCGAAGAAGTCCGTTTGCTTAGTGTCGGGATCTATAATCGTACCTGGATCTAGAAGCTTCATAGGCATATACCATAGATAATGGTAGTAGGTCCGCATAACATCGGAGCGACGATCATCGAGCCTAAAGCTGCTAACTTCCTTTGGGGTGGGGCTGACACCAGCAACTGTGTAGCTGTATACTCCTTCATTAAGAGAAGTGACAATCTCTTTTTCTTCAGCTTGGCGAATCAGTTTGAATTCCTCCTGCCAGGGATTGAGTACCACCGTCGTCTTACTGTCTGACGAGTTAGGCCTGGACTCGATGAAGTGCAAGGTCGTATTTGCCTGTTCGAGAAGACCCTGAGGATCGTGATATTGTATGCTTTGATCTATAAGTTGTTCAGCAGTTAATTGAGCGTGGACAGATAGCGCGGCTCCTATAAGTATGAGAGAAATGAATAGTTTGACCATAGGCAAAGGATTAATCTTGCAATGTGTAGCGCAAGATATCTCAATTAGCATTAAGGGACTATAGTTCATTTGATCAAGGCATAGGCTATGTCGATATAGTGTCTTACTTTACTGGTCAATTCCGAGGGATTATGAAGATGATTTTTTATACGATGCTGTTGGCATTAGTTGGGGGTTGTAATACAGATACAACTAAGCAGGGAGCCGATAATAAGAAGACAATAGATAAAATTAGGCCGATTACACTTACTTTGGACGAAGCCAATCGCCTCGCCACCTTACCTATACATTGTATCCAACAACTACTCCCTTATAAACCTGGAGTCGTCATTCCGATCTACTTGCTGAAACCAGTTGGTCAGCAGAGCTTGGAGTAGATTTTAATGTCGCCCGCAATTGGACCTTGAGTAGTACACTTTACAGCCGATGGTCTAATGATCTTGTTGACTATATATTCACTAATCAAGCCGACATAGGATTTGTGAGTGAGATCGGTAGTCTGGTAGAGAACGAAAGTTACTTCTTCGCAACTAATATAGCAGATGTACAGATCCGAGGGGTAGAGTTCGAGTCTAATGTCAAGTTCGATCTTGGAGCCAACACCAGCCTAAATCTACACAACTCACTCAGCGTTATTGGCCAGAGCAGTAGTCTGGAAACCGTGTCGGTGTATCTCTCCAATACAGCGAGGTTTTTCAGCACGAATCGCCTCAGCCTGAAGACAAGTTTGATCGATGTTAATATCACTGGGCTATACAAGGATCGCAATGCTCGCTTTGCCGAGGCTATTGGAGCGAATCTCACAGAGAATTACTTCTTAGTGAATGCCTCTGCATTCTTGAAGCTGACCGATAACATCAAGTTAGGTGCTCATATGATTAATGTCGGCGATGTCGCGTATCAGAATATACTTGGAGCACCACTACCCGGTAGATGGTTTAGAGGAAGTGTGAACTGGGCCTTTTAGTGGGTTGATCTTACTTTGAACGATTGCAGTAAAGTCTGAGAGGGCATTCTGCCTTTCCTTAGAATAAGTTAAGTTAACAGGTTATTTAATACTAACAATTCTTCAGAATTTGAATGGAATAGAACTGAATACCCCTAAGTTTCTTAGAAGAAAACTGCGATCAACTACATTGACATCTCCATTCATATCATAATCTGAGGATATGTATATGCTATGCTTTCCTATGTCATTTGCCAATAAAAAAACATCTCTCACATTAAGGTCTACTCTTTCAAGGCCTAGTTGCGACCCATTGCCGGCATACATAGCAAATAATCCTGTTTCTATTTCTATTTGGCCGTTTGCAAGAGTAGATGTGAATGCCTCATTCGTCGTAAAATCAACCATTGTTTCAACTGAAGAAATAGAGATCGGTTCGGGCCAGAGAATTGGTAAATGATTTCGATGTTCTATAAGTATCTGATAACTCAAGGCATTATCTATTTCGCAAAACGAGTCGGCCTTTAACGCTATATTTCCATCGGAGAATAGGACTCCAGTTGTGCTGCAAACAGTTTCTAAACTGTCAGTCATATGTACAATAGATAAGAGTATAAAATCAACTGGCGATAGTTCATAATCGAATTCATCAAGTGATATGGAATCCTGAGAGTTCCATGGTTCTATACTGTATGGATTTATGGCAGGAGTGGCTGTACCCAGAAAGGTAGATGGTGTTAATCCAGGTAAATAACCCAAATTATAAAGTCTGGTAGACATAGATCCTCCTAAAATGTATGGGCCTTCTAAATAGACTTTGGCTTTGATGACTTCTGAAATATCTATGGAAAGTAATGATGTTGTATCAGCTCCATCACAATTCTCATCTATTCCATTATTCGGAATTTCAACTACTCCAGGATTAATATTAAAGTTATTATCATCACATTCCTCATAAAAATAATAGCCATCCTCGTCTCTGTCTAAGGTTGATACAAAAGTATTACGAACTTGATTGGTGATTATGGGTCTATTAAAATCAAAGAATATCTCGGCTTGATTGGATATGACACTTTGCTCTTCTATAGAATCAATTGAATTAATAGAAAATTGTACAAATCCTTGGCTACCTGCTAAGTTAGTTAAGCTATCAGGTAAAAGGATATCTTCAAATAAAAACTCTAAAACTTGGTCTTCGGAAATGATTAGCTCAAAAGGGTGGCTAGCTACTAAGTCACTGATGCTATTTACGTCAAGGTTGTTGTCTAATCTGTCAACAATTCTAACTGTAAAGGCTGTATCATTTCCAGTATTTTGAAATCTAATTGTATACTCTAATTGTTCATCTATAAGAGTATAATTATTCATGCCTGGTTCAATACGAGAGGGACTTACTAATTTATCATTAGGGTCTATCGCGCATCTCAACACTACATCCGTAGCATCATTGTTCTCGATTATTTCTCCCGCTTGGTTTTCAAAAACTGCTTGAGTTTCGATCCTTATATTTTGTCCGACGAACTCTTCATTTGGGGACTTTACAATGAACCTAAATCGTTGACTGCTATTTGGCTGAATTTCATCGATTTCAATGGACAATTCATTTAAGGAGGACTGAGTTATCCCTTCATCTACGCTTAGGATATCTAATAGCTCGTCAGCTAATACAATTACCTCTCCAGTGAGCTCATTACATCCAGTATTCAATATAGTTACCCAAATAGGACTGGTAAATCCACATCGTAATGTCCCGGTAGTTACGCTCACAGCAAGATCTGAGCGGTCCGAAATACTTTTGAAGCCTAAGTTAACCACCTGAGTACTATCTGGTATAGGGCGAAATTCAAGTAATTCTTCATTGAAGGTTGGCTCCCAGCAATCATTAGTACTGGCTTTTAAAGTGAAAATATTTCCTTCAAGAAAACCGCTAAAATGGCCAGCTTGATTTGAATAGGTAGAATGGCCTCGTTCTCCTATATATTGGATTTTTATATTTTCTATGCCGGGTTCTTCTGCATCTAATAGACCATCTTCATTCAAATCATTGAAAGCTGTCCCTTCAAGCTCCGGCTCAAAATCGAGATAATATATTTCATTGCCATATTTGAAAGTGTGCCCACGAAAATATACAGTGCTATTATATGCTATTAAGTCTCCTGTGAACCGAAATTCGTCATATGGCAAATCTAATGGCTGGGTGCCTTGTGTGGTGCCATCAGTAAACCAAATTTTAAATGATTCATTATCTGTGGCGGTAAAATACATTAGGTCGTCAACAACTGCAAAATTCCCGGGATTGCTACTGCCACTAGTATTGATATCTTTCAATAATCTAGTCCCTTCATTGGTGCCATCCGTTATCCATAATTCACGGCCTAATCGTCTATGATCAGCTGTGAATATTATTTCATCTCCGAGTCTAACTTCACGGTCAAATTGACTGAAATTATCAACATCGCTATCCTCAAAAAATTGCCTTGTCTTGTCAGTAGTGCCATCAGTTACCCACCAGCTATCATTTCTGATATAGTAAATTTTGTCATTAATAACCAAGTGGTGCCCAGTTAGAGATGCCTCGTCACCTATTAGTTCAGTTCCTTGCTCTGTTCCGTCTGTAGCCCATAGATCTCTACCATGATTTCCAACAAGTTTATTGTTTACATTGACCCACAAGCTTGATGGGGCAGCTAGGCCCTGTGGATTTCCTGGTCTTATGTCCTTAATGAGCGCTGTATTGTCTATGGTGCCATCAGTCATCCAAAGTTCAGTACCAGTCTCGGGTGTTTTAATTGTGATAATTAATCTATCATTCAAGAGCCCAACAAAAGATATGACCTCAATAGGTATTGAGTCTGGTTGTAAGACATGGGTAAGATCTATTCTTTCACCTCCTGGTAAGCCATCTGTGCTCCAGAGAGCATTATCGGCAGTAGAATACCAGAATCGATTTTTATATTTTACGAATCCACGAGTAGACCCAGAGCGTACCAATACGTCCTGAAATGGGAAGTCAAATAAACGACGAACATCATTGATGTCCCTATATAATAAGCTACTATCAATTATTTGAATTTGCTCAGGGTCAAAAGCTATGCCCGTATTTGTTGTGTTATTTGTATGACCTCCTGATTCTATTAGTTCTCCATCAATTGTAAAAATTAATCTACCATTAAATGTTGTTAGATTTTGAATCACATTACCATCTGTATATGGGAAAAGGTCTTTAAGTAGGACAAATGAATCTGACTCCTCATCAAATTCGAAGAGTACCTGGACATCTTCAGGTGTTCGACCAAAGAGCAAACATCGATCATTCCATTCAACAAGGCGTGGTCGTTCTTGTGTATTTGATGGACTTGGAAATATTGTTCCCCTTGGAATAGTCCTAGTCCCTGCAGCCGTGCCATCAGAAAAAGTTATAAGATTGTCTGTAGTTTGGACGAACAGCCTGTCGTTGCAAACCAATCTGTATTGAAATTTATCTACACCGCTTAGTCTTAAAGTTCCGTCTATAGTACCATCAGTAACATATATAAGCCCACCTAAGATATCTCCAAAATACAATTTTTCCTGTCCTGGAAATAAACCTATAATCCTATTAGTTGGTACATCAATAAGTTCTATTGCGGTATTATTGGAATTTTCATATTTCCAGAGAGTTTTATGATTAATGTTGTGGTTTGTGACAAAGTAGAGATCACCATTGCCATTTTGAATTACGTCTTGAACAACCCATCTTTCATTGAATGAAGATGTAGGCAAAATTTCATGCAATTCTTGTGTTCCATCCATGGAACCATCGCTAATCCAAATGGATGCGCCATTACGGAATATAATATTGTCACCTAATACTCTCGGGGTGGCGGTTCTTATTGTATCTCCTACAGCTAATGTCGGCTCTATATCTGGATCTTCTATAAGATATAGAATTGATGTACCGTCATTATTAAAATCGATGAACAGGGTCCCACTAGGTGTATCTTTTAAAAGTGTGACAGAGTTGTACGATTGGAGCGATGCATCTCTTAAAGGAACTAATGATGATCGAGTGCCATCAGTAAACCATACATTTCTGTCTGGAGAGATGAAATATACTCCTTCATCGGATTCTAGTATTGAGCGAGAATTGAATCTAGTAGCAGGTGTTTCAGCGAGTAGAAAAGTGCCTTCAACGGTTCCATCGGAGCGCCATAACGAGTTATCTCTAGTACGAAGAAGTGCATAGTTCGGACTTTGGTTCTTGGTTACAAAGAAATCGTCGACATTTTCAATTGTACCTATTGCATGAGTGTTGGACAAACTTCCTTCCGTAAAGTACAATTCATCGTTGCCCTCGACTGTATAAAGTAGACCGTCAGCCAATAATGCTGCTTCATCGACATTATCGTCCAATGGATCACTTAAAATCTCGCTTTCTATATTAAGAAAATGTAATTGATGCTGCGGGGCGGGGAACAGACCTGAAACTAGATATATGCCAGTGTTATTGATGCCAAGTGCGTCTAAAGATTGTCCGTTGTAAACTTTGGATACGAATTCACCATCAAATGAGCTTATTCTCCATCCTTCACCCGTTCCAGCAGAAGTAAAAAGCAATTTCTCATTAGTAGGCCAGACTTGCTCCAGTGCTCCTACTGCTATCTCAGTTCTATTAACATCTACAACATTTACTGAGGCATTTCGAGTCTGAGCATATATGTTGTGTAGAGATATCAAAATCAGAATAATAGTGAACAGTCCCTCCTTCATATTAGAATTGAGTTTGTTTAAATATTGATTGGTTCTTTATATTATTAAATATAATAATATGTTTTTCAAGGACATATTATTTTAGAGCTAATATTAAAGAAGGCTAGAACAACACTTTAAGTTACGATGAACATTTTAGTGGTACTGTAAGAGTTTTCTTTTCATCCTTGATTAAAGTCTGGTATAGACACTGAATATTTCTCGATCGAATGAAAAAGGTGTTAACAGCTTTCGGTTGCAGACTACTTTTACTATCGTTTAATTTTACATTTTTCATCTCGATCTTGCCAAGACCTGTCTACTTGTAAAGGATAATTTACTGATATTGTATCCACAAGTTGAGCTATAAAAATGTATCCCTTGAGGGGCTGGCGGTGAAATTGTCCTGAATCAGATGAGGTAATTGGTACTGTTCGATAAACCACTTTTAGGAACGCTTTTACAACAATATCTTATCTCTTACCTCACCCTCAACCTATCAAGCACATCTGTGCCTAACAATCTATCATCCTTGTGTGTATACCAAGTCCGACGTTTTGGTAAGCGGACGGAGCCATCTGTTGTCTCACCTTCTAGGAGGATATACTCTCCATCATTAGCCGATTCGTCATGATAGAACCGATAGCCGATCATGGCATAGCTGCTTGGGTCAAAATAGAAATACCAGATGTCATTACCCACCGCTGGTTCATAAGTCACTCGGATCTCGAGAGCTTCCTTGCCAAAGAAGTTTGCAGACTTAGCTGACGGTTCTACGATTGTGCCGGGGTCGTTGATCTTCATAGGCATATACCATAGATAGTTGTAGTACGTCCGCATTACATCAGATCGAGCATCCTCGAGTCTATATTGTTCTATTTCTGCTGAGTTCGGCGCACGATCATCGACCAGATGGCTATAGGTTCCATTGCTGAGGGTGGTGACTATTTCGAGATTATCTGCCTGACAGGTGAGCTGATACCTTTCATCATGAGGATGGAGCATTACTGTGGTCTTACGGTCATACCCTTTTGGACGGGTTTCGGTGAAGTAAAATGTTGCCTCCCTTTGTTCCAGTAGACCTTGCGGGTCGTGATAATTGATGCTGTTCTTGATTACTTGATCTGCAGTGATCTGAGCATGGCATGTTAATGTCATTCCTGTTATGAGAAGGATGATAAATATTTTGAACATAGATGATGTGTTAATCGTGGCTTGTATACCACAAGTTATCTCAAATAGACATAACGAGAAGACCGCTTTCCTTTAGATCTTATGAATTCGTAGGTGTGTATGTCAAATAAAGGGAGTGATTCATTGTGTAATAGGCTATGTCGTAATAGTGTCTTATTTTAACTCTAAATACTGATGAATTATGAGGATCCTATGTTTTATGATGCTGATCACATTGATTGCTGGTTGTGGCACTGCTGAGCATAAGCAAGTAGATCATAAAGATCATGATCAAGTCACAATAGAGCGAATCACGCTGACCTTATCCGAAGCCAATCGCCTCGCCACCTTACCTATACATTGTATCCAACAACCCTTGCCA
>CAZAXY010000024.1:27754-36698 GCA_964489125.1 uncultured Saprospiraceae bacterium | reverse complement strand
ATGTCCTCAAGCTTGAACTGTCTCCTTGAAGCTACAGCACGAGCAGGAATAAATTGAGGAACTTTATCTAAGCGAGTTTCACTGTCAAATTGAAAATTTCTCTTGACGATTCTGAAATCCAAATTTGTCTCAAGAGGCTCTAACACCTCCGGGTCATCAAATCTTGATTGTAAGAGTTGATTTGCGGCGAGCTGAAATTTATCCTCTTTTTCCTCTTCCAGCTGTTCTTCGGTATTGACAGGAGCGCTCCTTATACTATTAGTCCACTCCGGAGTACTAACATAAAATCGGTAATCCTGATCATTGTAGGCGTGATATATATAGTTATCACTATTAGCTGATGCTGCATGGTTTATGATGTTTCTATCATAGTTGGAGTTACGATATGGAGGTCGCCGACTGTTCAGGTCCAGTGTCCATCTATTGCGCACTCCGCTATCATCAGATAGATATACGAGATAGTGATCATTGGCTAATACAGGTTGAAGCTCGTCAATATCAGGTGTATTAGTAAGTCTCAATGCAAAATCACTCTCCAAAGGTAGAAAGAACACATCAAATGATGTGGTAGGTAGTATGGTGTCGAGGCGTTCATTTAGCAATTGTGCTTGAGTCCGATTAGAAGAAAATAGCGCACCCCATTGCCCTCCGATATTGACATATGACGCATCAATATCATCATGATAGTCTTCCGTTATAGCGGTTAATCGTCGGAAGCGTGTATGATAGGTAAAAAGATCAGAATATCCATTTTCAAGTCCTGACATGAGATATTCGTCTTCAGATATATAGTCTATAGAGTAGGCTCTCTGCAGATTCTCTGGGATCGTTTGCTCTACATAGTCGTTTGTCGTAAGGTCTATTTTGCGTAGGGTGATTACATCTCGCCATTCATAAGCGATGGTGACTTCAGGTCGGGAAGGGTGCCATGCAATCAATGGATAGTTATAGTCAGTCTCTTGAACGGCATTTTTACTGCCGTATCTCATGATTACTTTTTCGTCTCCTGATGCTACATCCTGTAGCCTTATTTGAACCTTGCCAATCTCATTGACCACATACGCTAGGGTTAGACCATCGGGACTTAATTCTAATGATGTTTTAGGCCAAAATTGCCTACGATTCTCATCAATGAGGTCATCTTCTGGAAGTGAGCTAAGCTCATCTTGATCATCGAATAAGAGTTTAAAGTAAGTCTGCCATTCTTGATGTAATCTTTTTTCATTTATACCATAGACAAATTCAAGATTCTCGTCAAAGTCATTGCGGAGGCGCATGAGATATAGCAAGGTAGTAATAGACGTCTGTCCATAGCGCTCACTGATATAATACCACATGCTGTGTCCTGCTAGCCGAGGAAATTCTTTTGATAAGAAATCGAACTTTTGGAAGCGAGCTTTCTTTTGAGTCCAGACATCTCTTAACTCATCTTCGATGTATGGATTCCATCTAGATCCGGCATAGCTCACGAAGCCTTTTCTATACCAATCAGGGATGTCAAGATCTGCATCGCTCTCTATGATACTCTGAAGACCATTAGGAGCATACATGGAGTTGATGTATACATGTGCAATACCTGTCTTGATATCTTGCTCTAAGTTCTTGTGGTTACCATCAAAATACACAAATATTCTACTCCCAATAACCTTGGTTTCATCATGCGTAGTCTCGAAGGTGTCCTCACTTCCGATATTGCTCTGTAGGAGATCTGATATATCAGTATAGACAATGATCTCGATTTTATCATTGATCCGATGTTCTGCTATGTCCTGTATCTCCCCATGTACCACCTCTGCCATCTGTACGGCAGATTGAGCGATGTTACGACCTTTACCATACCAGTAAACAATGAAGTTTTGGGTTTCGTATTCCCACCACTTACTGAAATCGTCATGATACTGAATTCGATTTTTTCCAAAATCAGTACGTATACTTTGCCCATCTACAGATATAGTCAGCAGAAAGCATACAACACACCAAATTGTAAATCGAATTTTCATCAAGTCAATTATAATATGCGATGAATATAAACATCTCATTATACTTGTCCCACACTATTGAATAGTATAAGATAAAGAAGACGTTTATGACCATAGAGATATACACATTTAATGCCTTTCAGGAAAATACTGTAGTTGCCATCTGCGACAGCACCAAGGAGTGTATCATCTTTGATCCCGGTTGTTCTAATGGTAATGAGCGCAAAGTGTTGACGGATACGATTAAAAATCATGGATGGAAACCTGTAAGATTGATAAATACGCACTGCCATATCGATCATGTACTAGGTAATAAGTATATCTCAGAAACTTACGGATTACCCTTGGAGGCGCATCAAGGAGAGATTCCGGTGCTTGATAGCTGTGTAAAGGTCAGCAAGATGTATGGCATTGACTATGACGGCTCACCCAACATCGAAAAGTATATTGAGGCAGGGGACACGATTCACTTTGGCGAGGTCACATTGGAGGTCGTATTTACGCCAGGGCATTCACCGGCAAGCCTATGCTTTATTCATCACGAATCAAAACAAGTCATTGGAGGCGATGTATTATTTCACGGCAGCATAGGACGCACAGATCTTCCTGGTGGAAATTATGATACTTTAATTAATAGTATAAGGACTCAATTGATGACTTTGGGTGATGACTACACGGTCTATCCTGGACATGGCCCAGCAACCACTGTGGGGTTTGAGAGAGCTAATAATCCATTTTTGCACGGGTGATTATAGTATTGATAAGCGCCGAATACAGCGTCTAATAACGACTGCGATATGAAGGGCTAATTAGCTAGGTGACTCTCATCTCGTTCCTTATGATTACTCTCTCCAAAATCAGATTTCCAACTTTATCACCATGATCTACATCATAGTCTATTGTGGGACAATAATGTATGCTGCCTTATATCTACTTGCCGCCACTTCGTCAAATGTTGCACATCCTATACAACAGAGGTGATGACATTAAAGCCATCACCTTTCGTTTAAACAACAATGCTGTACGCTTATTTACACCCATTTTTCGATGTAATTCCAAGGCTGATATCCCTTTCTTAGTAGTACTCATGAGGTACATCATCATAAAGGCTTTGTGTATTGCAAACTTAAATTTATGAAATAGAGTATGCGCAGTAGCCTATTCTGGCTTCCTGCATCTGTTGCATCTGCGCTCACCATAACGATGAGTACTGCAATACTTCTTGTAACCACAATATCGGCATGAATAACCCGTTGACCATTGAACAAGTGAATCTATGCATGACTCATTAGTACCATATTGCTGCTGAAAGTCATAAATACTGGGTCCTTTGAACATTGTTCTGATTCTTATTTGCTTTAGTTACTGCAAATAAGGTCTTTACCGTGCAGTCTATCTGTGCTTTTCAGTATGGCTAATCTTAAGTCCCTTGAAGTTATACTCAGGATCAGTAAAAACTACGACAGTTGCTCAGTTGTTATTTGTTTAAATAGTGGTTTCTTTGGTTAAGAAATTTTTGTCATGATGAAATATGGATATCTATTACTTTTAGTATTGTTATTTCTTGGGTGTGGAAGTGAAGAAGGATCAGGGCCTATTATTGAGCCTATGGAGGATCTTCCATCATTGACAATTAGTGATAGACAAGTATTAGAGTCTACCCCGAGTCTTTCCGTAAGGTTAGTGCTTGATCAGACGACAGATACACCTATTGAGGTTGCGTATGAAGTGGTGGGAGAAACAGCCCAGCCAGGATTGGACTTCGTTGGGACTAGCTCTACCGTGACTATAGAGGCCAACAATGATGCGTCTACTATTATAATTGAGCTACTTGATGATGAGATCAAAGAGGTTGATGAAACCATAATGATACGAGTATTGAGCGCAGACGGAGCGGATATTGTCACTGAGGAAGCACGAATAAGAGTTCTTGATAACGATAACGCAGTGTTGACAGAAGAAGGTTATAACACGGCAGAGGAACAATTTGGTTATAGCATGGCTTGGCAAGATGAGTTCAATGGTTCGATATTAGATGAGGCCAGTTTCAATTTTGAATTAGGAGATGGCTGTCCCAACTTATGTGGCTGGGGGAATAATGAATTACAACTGTATACGGACGAGCCGTCTAATGTGATTCTTGAGAATGGGTCTCTTGTAATACGAGCTACTCGAGAAACGTCTCGTGACTTTAGATCTGGCCGAATAACAACAAAAGATAAAAGGTCTTTTAAATATGGGCGGATTGACGTAAGAGCTAAGATCACTCGTGGTCAAGGTATGTGGCCTGCGATATGGATGTTAGGACAGAACATTGATGATGTTGGGTGGCCAGCATCTGGAGAGATTGATATCATGGAAAATGTAGGTCACCTAGCAGCTACAAGCCACGGCACGGCACATTGGGGACCCCGAGGACGAGGATATAGCACATTCGATGGATCATCCTTAACAATCGATGAAGATTTTGCTGAGAGGTTTCATGTGTTTAGTTTGGTTTGGGAAGAAGATTTAATTGAGTGGTATATCGATGAAACTAAGTTTTTTACCCTCACTCCTGCCAATACGAGGGGAGAGGCATGGAGATTTAATGAAGAATTCTTCTTCATATTTAATGTTGCTGTCGGCGGAAACTGGCCAGGCAATCCCGATTCTACTACAGAGTTTCCGCAGCAGATGGACGTTGATTACATAAGAGTATTCCAGTTAGACTAGAAGAATATTGCAGTTTTTTATTTTAGTGACATAATTATTGCATTAATAACTAGTTATCTCCTTCCTCTTAGTCCAAGATTGGCCAATCGGCTCAGCATAATAAATATTAAGCCCATCATATTATTACCTGCTCTCATATGTGGAATGGAGTCATAGGAGTAGAGATAAATAATTTCAATTTTTTTTTGGCTAATTATTATTTAGCCTGTATTATTACGAGGCTAACAACTAGCCAACTAAGTTTACTTAATTCTATTCGTGACTCTACTTGTAGGGTCGTAATCATGTAAAAGAAAATTTTTAAAGTATGAGAAACTATTCTATTAAATTTCTGTGCAATGCACAGAACACTAAACATCTATTCACGATGTTTTTGCTTTTCTCAGCGACATTTTTGTTTTCTCAGCGCACCGTATCAGGTGTGATTACTGATGAAGACGGACTTGGTCTTCCTGGGGTAAGTATTATCGAGACAGGTACAACTAATGGTACTATTACTGATCTCGATGGCAACTATTCAGTCACTGTATCTGGTGAAGCAGCGTCGCTTACCTATTCTTTTGTCGGATATGCTCCACAAACTATATTGGTTGGAAATCAATCAACAATCACTATGTCACTGGCACCTGATGCAGCTCTCTTAGATGAGGTTGTAGTTACGGGTTACTCTACTCAGACAAGAGGAGATCTAACTGGCGCCGTTGCATCGGTAGATTTAGATGAGGCGAACAAAGCCCCTATTGTTAATGTAGCAGAAGCTCTGGAAGGTAGGGTTTCGGGTGTCACCATTGTTAATAACGGTAATCCTGGAGCAGCACCTACTGTACGTATTAGAGGACTTGGTACTGTTAACAATAACAATCCGTTATACATTATTGATGGAGTTCAGACTACTGATGGTAGTATTTTGAATTCTATTAATCCTAATGACGTAGCGCAAATTAATGTTCTTAAGGATGGAGCTGCGTCGATATATGGTGCAAGAGCTTCAAATGGTGTAATAATCATCACCACTAAGAGTGGTAGTTATAACCAAGACAAGGCAAGTTTTTCGTTTAACGCATATACAGGTACAGCAAGTGCTATTAACTTACCTGAACTATTGAATCCTACACAACTTGGAAATGTACTTTTTGAAAGTAACACTAATGATGGTCAGGACTTTAACCACACACAATTTGGAAGTGGTACTCCTTCGGTACCAGCTGAAATAGTTGGCCCATCTGTGCCAGCGATAGTGGCGCCTGGTGGAACGGATTGGTTGGATGCTATTTTCCAAGATGCTCCTACGCAGAATGTAGATTTTACCGTTTCTAATGGTAGTGAAAATTCAAAGTTTTCATTCTCTGCGGGATTTCTTAATAGAGAAGGTATACAATTAACCACAGGATTTCAAAGAGGGTTGTTGCGCTTAAATTCTGAGCATAAAGTAGCTAACCGTTTCACGGTTGGGCAGCACTTGAATGTTTCTTTTAGCAACAGTAGTTTTGGTAACTCTGTACAGACAGCGTTAAGATCTAACCCACTTATCCCGATTAGAGATAGCGAAGGCGAATTCGCTGGAACATTTTCTGCTGCTTCTCAATTGGGTAATGCTACTAATCCTGTTGCAGACTTAACGAGACTTGATGATGACTTCTTTAAGCAAACGAGACTTGTAGGAGACGTGTTTTTAGCTGTAGATATAGTCGATGGATTGAAGTTTAAAACTTCATTCGGTGGAGATCTCAATAGCTTTAATGATAGAAGATTCTTAGCTCGAAACCCTGAACATTCTGAGCCAAGACCTACTAACTCTTTAACAGAGCAGAATCAGAACTTTACGAATTGGACGTGGACTAATACCTTGAACTATATCAAAGGATTTGATAAGCATACAATCAATGTCTTAGTAGGAACTGAAGCTGTAATGGGTGCAGGAAAAGGGGCACAAACAACTGTAACTGGATTCTTACTTGAAACACCAGAGTTCTATACGCTTACTACTGGTTCAGGTACTCCTGTTGTTGATTTTGCTTTTGACTTTGAGAATGCGTTAAGTTCAATTTTCGCTTCGGCTAATTATCAATATGATAACAAATATTTTGTTACAGCGACTGTAAGAAATGATAACTCTTCAAATTTTGCACCAGAGAATACGGGTGATATTTTCCCGTCTATTAGTGCAGGTTGGGTAATTAGTAATGAAGACTTCTTTAATGACAATGGAATTCTTGACTACCTGAAGTTAAAAGGTTCATGGGGTCAGTTAGGTAACCAAAATGTACCTACAGGAAACCCATCATTAAGTATTTCTGGATTGTCAATCGCAAATGCAAATTATCCGTTTAACGGACAGTTATCTACTGGAGCAATTTTACAGAGTGTAGGAAACCCAAATCTAACGTGGGAGACAAGTACTACATCCAACTTTGGAATTGAGTTAGGATTGTTCAATAGCAACTTAACATTCTCAGCAGAGTATTTTAGAATTGAGACGCAGGATCTTATCGCACAAGATTTCTCAATCATCAACGATTTATCAATTGATGCAGCTGCACCATTTGTAAATATTGGTGCTGTCGAAAATACTGGATTTGATTTCAGCTTAGGATATGGCGATCAAACGGATGGTGGATTTTCTTGGGGCATAGACGCTAACCTCTCATTATTCACTAATGAAGTGACAGAGTTAGCAAGTGCTTTTCAAGTTGGAGATGGTATTCCTTTCGCAGGAACATCTGCTAACAGAACTCAGGTAGGTCAACCTATTGCGTCTTTCTTTGGAAGAGTGGTAGAGGGTATTTATAGAACCGAAGGGGAAGTGGCTGCTGGACCTGATCAAGGTTTTACTGATGCAGCAGATGGCGTAGGAAGATTTAGATATGCTGATCTCAATAATGATGGAGTCATCGATGATGATGATAGAACATTCATTGGTTCACCACATGCTGATTTTTCATATGGTGTAAACTTGAGTGCGGGTTATAAGGGCTTTGATCTCTCTGCCTTTGTATCAGGAGTAGTTGGAAATGAAATCTATAATGGAGATAGAGTGTTTACAGACTTCCCAACATTCCCTAACGGTAATCGTAGTGTAAGAGTCCTTGATGCGTTCAATTCTGCTACTAACCCTAATGGTAATGCTCCAGCATTGAGTACAACAATCACTAATGCTGAGATTCAGGCAAATTCATTTTTTGTAGAGGATGGGTCGTTTTTACGACTTAAGAATTTACAATTAGGTTATACCTTACCTAAATCGCTGTTTGGCAATGTTGCCATCGAGCAAGTGAGATTTTATGTATCAGCGTCTAATTTATTGACGATTACAGATTATTCTGGTATTGATCCAGAAATTTCACCGAGTAATGGGGCAAGTGCGTTGACATTAGGATTGGATGTAAACAACTTCCCTTTAAGTAGAATTGTTCTTTTTGGAGTAAATATAAAATTGTAGTCTAATGAAAAATTTAATTTATCTTTTTTTAGTACTGCTCTTTGCAGCAGTGTCTTGTAGTGATGACTTTACCGTTGTGCCCGCTGTAGGAGCATTAAGTGAAGAAAATTTAGCCAATGAAACTGGTGTAGATTTACTCTTAACTGGAGCTTACTCTATACTAAATGGAACGAGAAATGGAGGCTCTGCGCAGCAGTTCGCCACAGGTGTCGACAACTGGTGGATAGAATGTATATCTGATGATGCCCATAAGGGTAGTACAGATGGGGATCAGGCGACATTGCTTGATTTAGAGTTGCTTAACATAAATACAGCGAATGATTATGTGAGAGCGAAATTCCAGATCTTATATGCTGGAGTGAATCGTGCTAATGCTGTTATTTCTCTAATAGAAACAATTGAGGAAGGGGACTTCTCTGCACAAGCAGCTGAGGCTTACTTTTTGAGAGGATTCAATTACTTCGAGTTGACTAAGATTTACGGAAATGTAGCAATTATATCTACCGAGAATTTTAGAAATCTTGAGTTTAACCAGCCTAACCCAGGGCCAGCATGGGGGCAAGTTGAATCTGATTTGCAATTTGCTATCGATAACTTACCTGCGTCACAAGGTGGATCAGGGAGACCTACGAGAGGTACTGCTACAGCCTATTTAGCTAAAGCCTTATTATATCAAGGTCGATTTGCAGAAGCTTTACCTTTGTTTAATCAAGTGATCAATAGTGGAGAGTTCGCTCTACAACCTGAGTTCTTTAACAACTTCACGGCGGCGGGCGAGCTAAGCTCTGAAGCTGTATTCTCAGTACAACAC
>CAZAXY010000024.1:0-27654 GCA_964489125.1 uncultured Saprospiraceae bacterium | reverse complement strand
TGCATATAACCCTGCGTTTGATTTGTTACCGATTCCAGTTTCTTCGATAGATTTGAGTGGAGGATCTTTAACACAAAATCCAGGGTACTAAGCTGCGAAGCAATTTAGTATAACACATACGACAGAATCCATTAAGAGCAATTTTAATGGATTCTGTTTTTTAAAGACTTTTTATTGTCAGAAAGTCTATTGATGGTGCTTTATAGAATAGCCTCTAGATAGCAATTGTAATGTTGTCTTATTACTAATCAATCAAGTAAAAATTACCCTGAATGTTCTTACAACTCCAACGGTATACCGGTTTAAGTATGTTGTTATTGTTGGTGATCATGTCCTGCACGGATGATAGCAATAACTCGAGCAAGGATGAGCTACTATTTAAGTCAGTAGATGAAAAAGTCTCAAATGTTTACTTCGCCAACAACTTAGTAGAAAGTGATAGTTTGAATTATTTCACCTACTCATATCTCTACATGGGAGGAGGTGTATCAGCCGGAGACATAAACAACGATGGCTTAATTGATCTATATTTTACTGGTAACATGGTGCCTAATAAATTGTACCTAAACAAAGGCAACTTTCAGTTTGAAGATATTTCTGAAGCTGCTGGGGTAGCGGGGGATAATAGATGGTATACCGGAGTTACAATGACAGATGTCAACAATGATGGGTTCCTAGATATCTATTGTTCAGTAGGGGGGAAGTTCGGACCAAAAGAAAATGTTTTATATATAAACAATGGCGATCTAAGCTTTACTGATAAGGCTGGTGATTATGGTATAGATGATCAAGGTAACAGTGTACAAGGAACGTTTTTTGATTATGATCTTGATGGAGATCTGGATCTTTATGTGGCTAATTATCCGCCAACAAATTTTAACGCGCCTAATAGTTACTATCAATATAAGCAGGCCAATGTTACGGATATTGAGTCGGACAATCTGTATAGAAACGAGGGGGATAGATTTATAAGAGCGACAGAAGAAGCGGGACTGAAGAGTTTTGGTCTTTCACTTAGTGCTACAGTAGGGGACATCAATCAAGATGGTTGGCCAGATCTATATGTGTCCAATGATTTTAGCACTCCCGATTATTTCTATATCAATAATAAGAATGGAACCTTCTCAGAGCAGAGTAGACAGCTGATGAAGAATACTTCATTTTATGGAATGGGTGTTGATATTGCCGATTTTAATAACGATCAGTTATTAGATATTTTCCAAGTGGATATGACCGCTCAGGATAATAGAAGATCTAAGGCCAATATGGCTGGGATGGACGCTACATTATTTTGGAGTACCGTGAATTCAGGGTTCCACTATCAATATATGCAGAATAGCCTGCAGATGAATAATGGAACTATCAATGATTCTCTACCAGACTTCAGCAATATAGCAAGGCTGGCGGGAATATCTTCTACTGACTGGAGTTGGGGCCCATTGATGGCAGATCTGGACAATGATGGCTGGAAGGATATTTTCATAGCAAATGGGACTCGGAGAGAAATTAATAACAAGGATTATTTCAAAGCTTGGGAAAAATCGCCGAGCAAATCAGATAGCTTGTTAGAGCGAAGCTTAAATATACCTACTGAGAAAATCAAAAACTTTATATATCGTAACACGAAGAACTTAGGATTTGAAGAAGTCGGTGACACTTGGGGTCTGGCCTACAAAGGATGGTCTAATGGAAGTGTCTATGCCGATCTAGACAATGACGGTGACTTGGATATAGTAACGAGTAACATTGATGACTATGCGTCCATATTTGAAAACGGGGCTTCAGAAATAAACAATCACATCACCCTGAGATTTAATGGGAGCCCGGAGAATGTCTTTGGAGTCGGTGTTAAAGTTACGGTAGAGACTGAATCCACAACCCAGTTTCAAGAGATGACTCTCACGAGAGGATTTCAATCTTCGATAGCACCACAACTGCATTTTGGTTTAGGGCAAGCCGATAGCATAAGTTCTATACGTGTTCAATGGCCAGATAGCCGGGTGACAGTTCTTGAGGGTGTAAACGTTAATCAATTACTCACAGTAGATCATAAGAATGCAACATTAAGGGGTCCTGAGAATGTAGTTTTAAACAATTTGTTGTTTGCCACAGAAAAGGATACAAACATAACTGTTGCACACAGACATGTTGAAAACTACTATGATGATTTTGCGAGCGAAATACTATTGCCTCATCAGACTTCAACATTTGGTCCTGGCATATCTGTTGGCGACTTAAATGGTGATCATCTTGAGGACTTTGTAGTTGGAGGAGCGATGAACAGTGAGACCGGTATTTATATCCAAACTAGTCATGGATTTAAAAAGCAAGAAAGTGAAGCTGTTATGAAAGATAGAGTGTTTGAGGATTTAGGAAGCTTAATCTTCGATGCGGATGGAGATGGAGATCAAGACATATATATAGTAAGTGGAGGTAATGAGTTTGCCAATAACCCCATAATGCTACAAGACCGCTTGTATATAAACGATGGTCATGGGCAGTTCACAAAAGGAGATAACGCTTTGCCCAGAATGTTAACCAGTGGGTCAAGAGTACATGGATATGACTATGATAGCGACGGCGATGTAGATTTGTTTGTTGGCGGAAGATTAGTGCCGGGCAATTACCCTGCACCTGCAAGTAGCCATATTCTAGAGAATATCAGTAATAATGGTGTAGCAAAGTTTGTAGATGTAACCGATGAGATAGCACCAGACTTAAAGGATATCGGATTAGTAACCAGCGCCAGTTGGACAGATTACGATAGAGATGGATCTGTTGACTTGATACTCACTGGAGAATGGATGCCTATTACTGTATTTAGAAACATCAACGGTACATATAAGAATGTTACGGATGAAGTAGGATTAGAAAATACTACGGGCTGGTGGTTTAGCCTTCAGGCGGGAGATTTTGATGCAGATGGAGACATGGATTTTATAGCTGGGAATTTAGGCTTGAACTATAAGTACAAGGCAAGTGAGGATGAGACCTTCGATATTTATTTGAATGACTTTGACAAAAACCAAAGGAATGACATAGTCCTTAGTTATTTTAATGGAGGAGAAAAATATCCCGTCAGAGGTCGAGAGTGTTCCTCGCAACAGATCCCTGTTATCCAAGTGAAGTATAAGAATTACGAGTCTTTTGCCAGCGCTTCATTGGTCGATGTATATACCAAGGAGGACTTGGATAAGTCCCTACATTATCAAGCGAAAACCTTTGCTAGTGTTTATTTGGAGAATCAAGAAGGTAAATTCCAATCTCATCAATTGCCCCAGTTAGCTCAACTTTCGAGTGTGAATCAGATCATTGTCAAAGATTTTGATAATGATACTTTTCTGGATGCCGTTATGGTGGGTAATATGCATGGCTCTGAAGTAGAGACACCAAGGAATGATGCGAGTAATGGATTGTTCTTAAAAGGTGATGGCCATGGGAATTTTGAAGGCGTTGAAGGAAGAAAAAGTGGCCTATATGCAACTGGCGATGTCAAGGATATGCAAGAGATATCTATAGGGGATAATGACTATTTGATCATTGCCAAGAACAATGATTACGTTCAGTTCGTGCGAGTTGAAAACTAGGTTAGAGATACGATTAATTGTTGTGCTCTCTCAAGACAATTCTCTTCTCACCACTAAAATCAATAAAAGTGACTTCTTGCCAGTCATGCGGTAAAACGAGGAATCTGCTACTATGCGATAGATAGCTCGAGCCATAATATGATTCCTTAGTGAATACTGTTCCATCAGACGTTTTTATCAGTGCTTTGTACTCATGGGCTTCATAGGATAAAGTCCGTATATCGGAATTAATCTTATGCACTGATAGCTCTCCATCATTAACAGCGGAAATCATTGCAATATCTCCTGAGCTTAATTTAATCATGGCAAGGGATTTACGGTCACCCCTGTAGTCTAGTCCTATAGTATGTCCTCTGGATGCGATGGTCTGGTCATTAATATTTTCTAAAAGTGCGCCTGTGGAGCTAGCCAGGGGACCACTGCTTGCGTTATTAGAGTAGAAGTTACCTGATAGTAGGATCTCCTCCAAGCCGTCCCCATTAATATCGATACTAACTCCAGCGAATATTGGTGACAATTGTAGAGCTTGTGGCAGATTGATTTTTTGTAAGCTGTCTTCACCATAATTCATCAATATGCTCGTCTCCAGCGTAGTAGCATTATTAATAAATACGTCGTTCCATTCTGCTTCGGAGAACAGTTGTTTGGTCGTCGTAGCTGCATAGCTTTCATAGCTCGTATAGGTGGACTTAAGGAAAGCAAGTTGTCCTAAGAACTGATCCCGGGAGATAATTGGATGACTACCGTCAACATAATTTTTTGATAATATGGGATCTATTGAGCCATTGTTGTCAAAGTCTTTAGAATAAAGCTCCAGAGGATGGTCGACGCTCGCATCATAGTTATTATTCTTTCCATAATTACCTAGGATATAGTCCATATGACCATCATGATCAAAGTCTGAACCTACGATACTGTTCCACCAACCCGTTGAACTATTCAATTGGAGGTCTGCTGTTTTATTAGTAAACCGCCCCGCTTCATATTCATAAAGTGTCGCAGGCATCCATTCACCCACGACTAATAGATCTATGTCCTCATCGTTGTCATAATCAGTCCATAGCCCTTGTGTGACCATCCCAATCATACTGAGTTCGGGAGCGACGTCATCAATGATATTTACAAAGTGCCCTGCATCATTCCTGAGGAGAAAGCTAGGTGGTACGGTAGGATATTCGCCAGGAACAATTCTTCCACCTATAAATAAATCTAAATCTCCATCTTTATCAAAGTCAGAAGCAGATACGGAGCTACTACTCACATACATATCTGGCAGCACATCTTTTGCTCTTTTAAATTTTCCACGACCGTCATTTATGTAGAATCGATCTTGGTATATGGCAGAATTTGCATCTGCATGTGTACCTCCAGATGCTACATATAGATCATTGTCACCATCGCCATCATAGTCAAAAATCAAGGCACCCATGTCCTCATACTCGTCATCAATGGCCCATTGTTGAGATTGGAATGTCGCATTAGGTAATTGTATAAATAGCTGCCCTGATTGACCATGTGCGCCTCCTATATAGCAATCATCAAGGCCGTCTCCATTAACATCCCCGACTGCGATTCCTGGGCCTAACTTAGAATGTTGGTGAGGTAACAGGAATTGTTTGTGAAAATCTATCTGTTTGTTTTCTATGTGTTTGAAGCTAATGTTAGAGGCTGTAGTGATGTCAGAAAAAAATTGTTCTGGAACGTCTCTGTTAGCAATTAATGGTTCAACTGCTGATGCTTCAGGATAAGATAGTGTTAGCAGTGTATCCACTACCGTTGTCTTATGCAGCGACGATTTTCCATCAGGCCAATACACCTTTATAGAATCTACCTTATCATTATCACCTAACCCAAAATGTGCTCGATTTTCAACGGAAGATAGATAGCCTCGATATGGATTGAGCTCTATTACTTGTTTGCTTTGGTCGTTATGGAGAACTATCCTGGTGCCTATTGAACCTATATTCTGTCCATATCCTGTCAGGAGGATATCAAGATAATGGTGGTCTAATTGTTGAGCAGAAAGATTCTCATATACCGACGCTTGCATATCAATATTATTGATGACTATATCCAGATCTCCATCCAGATCTAAGTCAGCCATAACCACACCATTAGAATAAGTGGGTAGTTCAAAGCCCCATTGTTTCACCGTATTAGTAAATGTGAGGTCGCCATTGTTCTTATAGACATAGTTAGCCAGAGGTATACCAGGAGTATTGTTGATTCCATCTATTTGACCCTGAATATCTGCTCCCGGATTAGTAAAGGGGGAGAATTCGTTATAATTTATATAGTCCAAGTTTCCAAGCTCCCTTCTAAAACCATTACTGACAAATAGGTCCTTGTACCCATCGTTATCTAAGTCCATAAAGAGCGAGCTCCAGCTCCAGTCTGTCCTTGATATCCCAGCCATTTGACCTATCTCTGAGAACGTACCATCGCCATTATTAATATGTAGCATATTACGTGTAAACTGAGGGTGGTATCCGAGTTTGAGAGTCCTTAAGTTAGTATTGAAGTTTGACGAGGGAACAAGGATTTTTTCTCTATAGCTATCCTCAGGGAGCATATCCAGCGTAATCAGATCTATTGTACCATCATTATTGATATCTGCGGCATCATTACCCATGCTTGCATAGCTTGAGACATCCACCATTGATTTTAGTTCATTTCTAAACGTGCCATCACCATTATTTATGTAGAGTAGATCATTATACACAAAATCGTTGCTCACAAAGATATCAGTGAGCCCGTCCGAATTAAAATCTGAAGTATTGACACCGAGGCTATAGCCTTCTGCTAGTATACCAGCCTTTTTAGAGACATCTTGAAAGGTCCCGTCCCCCAGATTTTCGTATAATTTATCAGTGCTTCGAGATTCTCCGTTTAAACGAGGCTTTTTTATGCGACCCATGTAAAAAAGACTGAAATCGGAAGGATTGATGGCCATAAATGCATCTAAATCTCCGTCCTGATCATAATCGAAAAAACTCGTGTGAGTAGTCTGCTCTTGTTCATCTAATCCATATTCCTCAGCTCTATCTGTAAATGTGTTGTTCCCATTGTTTATAAAGAGTTGATTATGTGTGCTGCTGATATTTTTAAGCCCAGATACTGATAGATATATATCCTCAAATCCATCCGAATTGATATCCACAATAGAAATTCCAGTAATCCATCTATCGGTTGTGACACCAGCTTGCTCAGTAATATCCTCAAATTTTAAATTCCCTTTATTCAGATATAGACGGCTGCTCACTTGATTGCCTCCCATGATGACATCAGGTAAGTTGTCGTTATTGATATCAATAATCCCGACTCCACCGCCTGTGTAGTAATTAGAAAACAAGAGCATATTGTAGCCATATGACTCTGTAAGATCATTAGAAAAGCCTATTCCACTTCGACTGCTTGAAACTAAGCTGAATAAGGTATTATCTTTTGGCTGTTGACAGGAGAGGCAAAGTGCTAAGAACAGAATTAAAATTGTATAAAGTCTCACTATTTAATTTGAATTGTGCGCAATGGTGAAGGTATAATGAAGTGTCTCACTGAGCTCCTATTACAGAGGATAAATGTAGCTATTTTGCTTAGTGGAGATGAATGGTCTCAATACTATCTGATCAATTGTATCAGATTAGTTTAAAGGGCGCAGAGTGTACTATATTTTTTCCCTTTTAATGGATCTAAATCTCTTTCTGCCAGGTATTAGGTGCAACAATCAAAATAAAGTGCTGTGCTAGGTCCTCCAGAAAATTAGATGCGCCCCCAGACATGGTCGAACACGGGAATACACTATTTACTGTTTCGCCAGTGCTTTTAGCAAGCTTGGCAATACCATTAGCTAGTCCAATTTGAGCAGTTTTAGATACGCCATTGTGAGTTTTGGCAAGAAGATAGACTTGTTGAACAGCACTTTCCGGCACTTAATTCCTTTTCATCTATGTCCATATTGCAACGATAGTGTCTGACAATTAATAACGGCAGCATAGGCTATACTCAGGAGAGTAGCATCGATTCGATTTTATGTTGCCTTTTTTCATAAAATAAGCATCTTTCTACATCCTTAAGTTTGCTTTGATGCGGATTTCTTGTATCGCATGATAGCTATTGTTATGGAACCAAGTACAAAGCCAGGTATAATTTGAACAAGTGCTCCATAAATTACCTGATTTAATAGCACCTGTGACCAGTTATCGAAATATAGACCATAGTGAGTTCCTATTTTCCATGTAATATCAACCCACCAGGCTGCAACGACAGTAAGACGTGAAATTGGAGAAAATATAGTTAAGCTTATTAGTATCTGGAGGTATGGTTGCTTCTCATTATATAATATTACTCCCCAATACACAGAAAAGGCTAAGGTTAACCAGAGAAGTCCAATAAGAAAAATTGCGTACTCAGGAAGACTTGCGAGTTCAAGTAAAAAACGAACAGGCGTTACAATAAGACTAATGATTATAGGTGTTTTGGCAAGAAGAAATGCTTGTTGAACAGTACCATTTTCCGTACTTAATACCTTTTCATCTATGTCCATATTCTTGCTGGTGTACAATGTCTGGATACATACTAGTTCTGATTGAGCTCCCATGTGAGTAGCCTAATCTGCTCACCATCCCACCTGGCATAAGTGTAGAGTGATGTCCAGTCTCCAAGATTGACATAAATAGCAGTCTTTATGACAGTAGTCTCCGCATGATGTAGGTGGCCCATAATAAAAAAGTCAATATCGGCATGTTGAGTTAATTCCTCTTTGCAAAAGTCATGATGACGGTGAGCAACATCATCATTTGTACCATGAGAGATCCTACTGCGCTTGCTCATATATTTCATTAATGGTAATCCCAATGTCGGATGTATTGCTCCAAAAAGTTTCTGACAGAACCGATTGGTAAGGATAGCTTTTATTAGCTTATAGCCTACGTCCCCTTTACCAATGCCATCGCCATGAGCCAAGTAAAATTTGTGTGAGTCATAAGTTTCAATTATAGGTCCAGAAACAACTTGGATGCCGATGTGACTGGATAGATATCCATAGTGCCAGAGATCATGATTACCGGTGAGATAGGTAATCTTCACACCGCCATCTACGATTGATTTCATCGTGGTGAATAATTCAAAGTATCCTTTGGGAACAACAGATTTATATTCGAACCAATAGTCGAATAGATCTCCAACGATATAAATGGCTGTGGCATCCTCTTTCACGGTATGAAGCCATGATATCAATGCTTGTTCGCGGATATGAGAGGGCTGCTCAGTATCTATACCGAGGTGTATATCGGATAGGAAGTATACACAGGATGATGTTGCCAAAAAGAGCGAATTGAATTTAGGATAAATGTAATGGATTAAGGACTAATGGGTTTGTGTTCTTTGCAACTACATCGTTACACTTGTGTCATGCTAGATGTGTTTGAACCTTCAGCGAGGTAGTTATGCGTTTAGCAAAAAATCCCGCCATGGGTGGCGGGTATCCTATACCCTTAACCATCGGGGATTCTGTGCCAAAGCTGCTCCCGTACCCACTCATGATGGGTCATCCTTTATATCCCTTTTGAGAGAGAGTCTTGCGGTTGTCATCATGACACTTGCTCAAAGATCTATCTAGGCAAGAGAAACATGTCGAAAACTGATTGGCTAGGACATATTGAGATCGGGTAAAATTCCTTTGATTAATAGTACCTTGAGAATTAGTACAATTCGTCAAAAATGGATTTAAATCTATATGGGAAAAATGCCTTAGTATGTGGCAGCTCTAAAGGGATCGGCAAGGCGGCGGCGATACAATTAGCTTCATTGGGAGCGAGTGTGACACTGGTCTCACGTAGCCCAGAAATGATGTCTGCGGTCATCAAGTCCATGGATATGGACACCTCCAAAGGCCAGGATCACAATTACCTAGTGGCAGATTTTACCAAACAGCAAGAGTTGATTAAGAAGGTTCGAGCACTGAGCTTGTCTAAGACCTATCATATACTCATCAATAATACTGGAGGTCCCGCTGGTGGCAGTGTACTTGATGCACATCCTGCAGATTTCATCCAAGCGATTAATAATCACTTAATCTGCAATCAACTACTTACCCAACTGCTAGTGCCAGGGATGAAGGAGGCAGCGTTTGGGCGCATTATTAATATCATATCCATATCTGTCAAAACACCGATCCCAGGACTGGGCGTGTCTAATACAACGAGGGGAGCAGTAGCTAGTTGGGCCAAGACCTTAGCAGGTGAGTTAGGTCCGCATGGCATCACTGTTAACAATGTACTTCCAGGATTTACGGCAACAGAACGATTACAAGAGTTGTATGGACCGCGAGCGAAGGCTGCAGGTCAGAGCTATGATGATTATATGCTGGGATTAGCGCAATCTATTCCTGCCAATCGCATCGGTGATCCTCTTGAAGTAGGTGCGGCAGTAGCCTTCTTGGCATCTCCTATTGCGGGCTATATCAACGGTATTAACTTGCCTGTGGATGGCGGCAGAGTGCCTGCATTGTAGATGACAGTTGAGGGATTTTGTTAATTGATGTATCATATAAGTATGTCAGCTGTGTGTCTTTAGTCCACATATACTACAAAGAATAAATATTGATACATCAACAATACTTCTGAGTCGCTATTTTATTTGTTGGAAACTTAAGATTTGGCATTTTTCTAATTACCCAAACAATCATTTTGCTATAACTTGATGCTAAGTTGCATTCGTCATGAGGAATAACAGCACTATATAGTTCTAATTATTGGCCTCTTAATCCTCTACGAATAGGGAAGAAATAGATCGATACTCATGCGTATTTCTGATTGCTCTGGCAAATAACTTACTGCATGAGATGACTTTAATCTTAGAAGACTTTTTCTTCAGAGGTATAGTGTCGGTGACGATGAGTTCGGTCAGCTTGGAGTTCTCAATATTCTCATAGGCATTACCAGAAAGTACTGGATGGGTACATATGGCACTCACACTCTTAGCGCCCTCAAGAAGCATGGCCTCAGCAGCTTTGCATAATGTGCCAGCCGTATCCACAAGGTCATCTATGAGGATGACATCTTTTCCTTTGACGTCTCCGATGACTTTGATTGCTTTTACTTTATTAGCGATCTCACGCTCTTTATCACAAATGACGAGATTCTTCTTAAAGGCCTTAGAGTAGCTTCGGGCTCGCTTGACGCCACCTACATCTGGCGAGGCGAATATGGTATTAGATAAGTCTCGCTGCTCTAAGAATGGTAGAAATATGGCATTACTCTTCAGGTGGTCTACGGGTATATCAAAGAATCCCTGAATCTGATCGGCGTGAAAATCCATGGTGACGATACGATCCGCGCCTGCTGCTTCGAGCATCTTAGCAATTAGCTTGGCAGAGATCGGCACACGTGGTTTATCCTTACGATCTTGTCTGGCATAGCCAAAATATGGTATTACAGCAGTGATATAGTTCGCTGATGCACGCTTAGCCGAGTCTATCGACAGTAACAATTCCAAGAGATTATCTGCTGGTGGAAACGTGGACTGAATGAAGAAGACGTATGAACCACGGACAGACTCTTGAATTATGGGCTGCATCTCTCCATCGCTGAATTTTCTTACTACGATATCTGCTAAGTCATAGCCATAGTAATCTGATATTTTTTCGGCTAAATAATTGGACTGGGTTCCAGAGAAGAGCTTTACCTCCGACATGTCATACGGTTAGTTGGCGCAAAAATAGGAAAACATACTTCTTAGAAGTCGGAGATGTCGATAATCTGTTAATAACCTATTCCTGAGGTCATATAGAGATCAAATTTTCTTCATCTTGTGATTAAAATGGCAACTATGCGAGTCACAGTCCTAATCGTCCTGACTATGACGATATTGATCTCATGTAAGTCTAAGTATGCACAATATGAAAAGCCTGAGGGTGATGTCACCGCAAGAGCAGAAAGATTAGCACAGAAGTATATCATCGCAGATGGCCATGTTGACTTGCCCTATAGACTTAAGGTTAAGAACTTCAGGTTAGAGCGAGAATTTTTAGGGATACCTATCGAGACCGATGAAGGAGACTTTGACTTTGTGAGAGCACGAAAGGGAGGGCTCGATGCCCCGTTTATGTCGATATATCTGCCTTCTGTTAATCAGGAGGAGCCGGGATCTTCCAAGAGATTGGCTGACACATTAATCAATATGGTTGAAGGCATCGCAGAAGCACATCCAGATAAATTTCTTGTGGCCCACACGCCCAAGGATTGTGAGGATGCCCATAAATCGGGCAAAATAGCTTTGCCTATGGGCATGGAGAATGGTTCGGGCATAGAAGATGAGCTCAGCAATGTCGAGTACTTCAGAAAGCGGGGTATCAGTTACATAACCTTGACGCACGCCAAGGATAATCTCATCTGTGACTCTTCTTATGATACACTCAACACTCATGGCGGCTTAAGTCCTTTTGGACGACAGGTAGTCCAAGAATTAAACCGTGTGGGAATCATGGTGGACATCTCTCACGTGTCAGACAAGGCTTTTTATCAGGCGATAGAATTGTCAGCAGTACCTGTAATAGCTTCACACTCATCTGCCAGGAAGTATACCCCAGGATTTCAGCGTAATATGGACGATGATATGATCAGACTCCTCGGTCAAAAAGAAGGCGTGATCGCCATTAACTTCGGTTCTACCTTCTTAGATGGGAATATCCGTAAGAAGCGTGATGAGCACCGTGCTGTATTGAGCAAGATTATTATTGATGCCGGCACGGAGTTTGGCACGCCAAAGGCCGATTCCCTTATTGCCGTTTATCAAAAAGATAATCCGAGCTTATTTGCCGATGTTAAACTGGTTGCAGACCATATAGACCATGTTGTAGCATTGGCAGGGGTAGACCACGTAGCATTTGGGTCCGACTATGACGGAGTCGGGGATTCGCTACCAACAGGTCTTAAGGATGTCTCTCAATATCCTAACCTAATAGCCGAGTTACTTCGTCGAGGATATAGTGATAAGGACATAGCTAAGATCTGCTATAAAAACATGTTTCGAGTATGGCAAGAGGTAATTGATTATGCAGCACCCCACAGTAATTAATGGCTAGCACCTCTAACCTTAAAGCCTATCTGACCCTTGCGTTCCTAAGCGTAATTTGGGGTACATCATTTATACTCATCAAGAAGTCATTGATCGTCTATGACCCGATAGAGGTAGCGATTTTAAGAGTAGCTATTTCGGGTATAGCGTTTACGCCATTTTTTATCAAGTTCTTTAAAGATCATGAGTGGAAGCGCTGGCCCATGTACACTGTCGTAGCATTGTCAGGGAGTGCTATACCAGCCTTTTTGTTTGCCACAGCTCAGACTGAAATCGGCAGTGCTACTGCAGGTATTCTCAATTCTATTACGCCCATATTCGCATTGCTGATAGGCGTCATATTTTTTAAGTCCGCTACTAACTGGAAGCAGATGCTCGGTGTCTTGATTGGATTTTTAGGTACAGTTGGCCTGATCATGATAGATTCTTCGGCCGATGATTTCAGCGGTCAGATGATCTATGGTTCGTTGATCGTAGCAGGCAGTGTCTTCTATGGTGCTAATGTTAATATCGTCAAAGAGTTCTTCTCCAATGTTACCCCACTCAGATTGAGTACGCTATCATTCTTTTTAGTCGGTATTCCTGTGATGTGCTTGATACCTTTTACTGACATTCCTGCTAAGACGATGTCAGATCCATATGCACCATACGCTCTGTCTTATCTGACTTTACTTGCAGTGGTTAGCACAATGATGGCATTATACATCTTTTATCAATTAGTGCAGGATACGAGTGCAGTGTTTGCTTCGTCTGTGGCCTATCTCATTCCTATTGTAGCATTGTTATGGGGTGTATTTGATGGCGAGTCAATCGGAGTGCTACATCTACTATGCCTTGGCATCATTGTTTCTGGCGTGTATCTAGTGCGAGCTGATTAGCCCGACACCTATTATCTTTAGGATTGTGAATATTCATATTAACATCAAGAGGAGAGATTCATTTATAGTCATTGCCTAAGACTATAAGCTGATCCATGTTTCAATTTTCTTCATTCTTAAATATTTCTATTGATGTTATTACCTCATATTCCCCCATATAAGACTAAAACCGTTGAGCCCGTCTATTTCAGAACCCGAGACGAGCGAGCCGTAAAGATTGCAGAAGCTCATTATAATCTGTTTAACCTACACAGTGACTGGGTAGTCGTTGATTTGATCACTGATTCTGGAACGGGTGCGATGAGTGAGCAGCAGTGGTCAGAGATCATGCTCGGCGATGAGAGCTATGCGGGATCAGAGTCCTACTTTAAGCTCATCAGATCTATTCAGCGCATTACAGGATTTGAATTCGTAGCGCCTACTCATCAAGGGCGTGCTGCAGAGAATATTCTCTTTTCAGCTGTGGTTAAGGAGGGAGATGTTATCCCCGGCAATGCTCATTTTGATACGACTAAGGGACATATTGAATTTCGCAAAGCTCAAGCTGTAGACTGTACGATTGACTTGGCCTATGATACAGAAATAGATTACCCTTTTAAAGGTAATATCGACCTCGAAAAATTAGAAAAGTTTATTAAGAAATATGGGCGAGATCGAATCCCGTTCATCAATATCACGGTCACGTGCAATACGGTAGGGGGGCAGCCAGTCTCGCTACAAAATATTAAAGACACTCGTCAGATCGCACAGCGATACAATATACCTGTCTACATGGATATCGCTCGCTATGCGGAGAATGCTTATTTCATCAAGACCAGAGAGCAAGAATATCAGGAGTGGAGCATTCAGGATATAGTGATAGAGATGTTTCGTGAGGTAAGTGTAGTGTGGATGAGCGCCAAGAAAGATGGCCTGGTTAATATCGGCGGGTTTATAGCGCTGAGAGATAAGGACTTGTATGAGCAGTTGGGCAACTTCACCATCATCTATGAAGGGTTCCTCACCTATGGTGGTATGAGTGGGCGGGCAATGGGAGCTTTGGCTGTCGGGTTAAACGAGGGGATAGATTACGACTATCTCCATGACCGCATCACACAGGTTGCTTATCTGGGTAAAAAATTAAAGGAGTATGGAGTGCCAATTCAGGAGCCCGTAGGTGGGCATGCATTATATATTGATGCTCAGAAGATGCTTCCCCAAATACCCCAATCGGAGTATCCAGCACAATTGCTTGGTGTCGAAGCCTATATAGAGGGCGGCGTGAGAGGTGTTGAGATCGGTACGTTGCTGGCAGATAGAGATCCTGTAACAGGACAAGATCGAATGGCAAAATTGGAGCTGCTGCGACTGGCGATACCTCGAAGGGTCTATACACTGCAACATATGGATTATATCGCTGCGACGATGGCTCGGGTTCAAGAGCGAAGCCATAAGATTTTTAGAGGATTCAGAATAGCTCGTCAGGCTAAGATCCTAAGGCATTTTACTGTTGAACTGGAGAAGATCTGAAAGAGTTGAGTTGTCAGAGCTCCCAGCCCCACTTTATCCAGTCTTCTTCGTAGTCGACATCGGAGAGCTTTTCTAGTACTCGATGGCTCAGATCTGCACGAATTATTTTAGCGATAGTCTTATCGTAGACCTCGTCTGAACTCCAGCGGATATCCTCAAATAATGATTCTTGATATTGATTCATTCCGATGAGATAGTATCCACCATCATAGGTAGGTCCTATCACAGTATCGTGATCTTCCAAGATCTCGAATGCCTCAGATATATGTGCTGAGGTAAGCCTCGGACAGTCACTACCTACTATGATACAGGAGTCACATGATTCAAACACATACTTGAAGGCTTCCTTAATGCGATTTCCCAAGTCCCCTCCTGCTTGCATAGACTTATGAAAAGTGTCTTCTGGCCATAGATCACCAGTTAGGACCTCATCACTATAAAACACAAATTTCTCATGCGGAGATTGAGATACTACATCTCGTGTATGCCGCAGTAACTCGATATATATTTTTAGCGCTCTGTCATCACCTATGGTGGAGGCCAATCTGGTTTTGACCTTACCCAATTCTGGATTGCGAGCGAATATAATGATACCTCTATGAGCCAATGACTGATAATTTGCCACAATAATAAATGATCATGTCAAATAATAGCCACTTTAACCCCTTAATGAATGACGATATCGTCCGTGACACGATTTCAACGTTGATTTTAACGTACTCACCGATTAAAGTTCAGATATAGCTTCTTCATACGGATACTTGAAGTATTGATAATCTTAAATACATTGTAACTATGAATGCTTCAAGCAAATTGAAATTTTTAATGGCAGCTTCATTAGCGGCTATTATCATGTCGAGTTGTCTACTTCCGTCATTGCATCCAATCTATACGGAGGAAACGAGGGAGATTGATGATAGGATCTTAGGGACGTGGGTTTTGGAAAGAAATGTAGGCGAGGAGTATTATTTACAAGACTCAATGAGGGAAGAATATAAGAATGTAGGTTTTAATATTCCTCCTGCTGATTCAAACTTCCAGAAAGCAATGGAAACTCTGCCTAAAGATCAGAGAGAGGAATACATATATGGGTATATTTCTGAGGTTTCTAATTTCAATAAATCAATATGGACATTTGAGCGAGTTGCGGACATTGTCTTCGATTTGAAGATACCCGGATCGATCAATGACGTTTTGGTCTCAATGGAATTAGGAACTGAGTCTATGGCTCCAGCAGGAAGTGAAATTATCAAAAATCAGGAGTATCCATTCTATTTATTGACCTACAAAGAAATAGAATATCAAGATACAGTCTCAAGGCAAATGTTGACGAATATGACTAAGATAGGAGGTGATCTCTATTTAGATTTCGTGGCATTCCAAACTGAGGACAAAAAAGCACTGTTAGCTGAAAAGAATGTTTTCGAAAGAAGTAATCTATCTGCTCATTCCTTTGCTAAAATGACATTTGTGGATGAGAGATTAAACCTTGAGATGTTTGATGGTGAGGTCGTAGAAGATTTGATTAAGAATAGAAAGGTTAGACTGCGGCATGAGATAATTGGAGATGATGATCAGATCCTGCTTACTGCCTCAACTAAAGAGCTACGGTCATTCATTGAAAAATATGGCGATGATTCTGATCTTTTTGATGATCCTCAGGAATTTACGAAACTATAGATAGCCATTGGGATCTCCGAGTATAGCATATAAAATTAGTTTGCACGTCGTCTTCTGGGCAGCGTGTTATTTCATAGCCTTCAGACTATTTACCAAGGACTATAACAATGGAACCATTGACTATATCTATACAGGCTTATTCATTGCTCCAATGATGATCATAGTCTATCTCAATCAAGGATTATTAAATTATGCGATTAGACATAGAAGATTTTGGATCTATCTGATTGGGATACCATTATTACTTGTCTTAGGGGTTGCGCTTCATTTTTTCTCATTTGACCAATTATCAGATCTGCTGTTTCCTGAGTACTACTTGACGAGTTATTATAGCATTTGGGAGGTGACACAATACTGTGCCATATTCTTAATAGTGACATCGCTACTAAAGCTTGCTCAAGATTGGTTCCAAATTAAAGATCGAGAGCTTAGGCTAATCAAGGAAAATCACCAAGCCCAGCTGAGCTCCCTGAAGTCTCAGATTAATCCGCATTTCTTGTTCAATAGTTTGAATAATATCTATGCGATCTCTGGAGATCATCCAGATGCAGTGCGGAAGTATATCGTAAGGCTGTCAGATGCACTGCGTTATATGATATATGAGACGGATGAAGATGTGGTTCCGTTACAAGATGAGATCAATTATCTCAACGATTATATCGCTCTTGAGCAACTGAGGATGAACCATCCTCATAACATCCAATTCAGCTATCCAGACGACACATCCGAGTTGATAGCTCCGCTCATCCTATTGCCAATAGTGGAAAACTGTTTTAAACATTGTGATAAACACTCTCCAGAGATAAAGATTTCAATTGAGTTGGAAGGCACCAATCTTCAATTGACTTCGTCCAATTCTATTATGAAGACTGGCAGTAAACATCAAGACGCAGGAGGATTGGGATTGGATAACCTGAAAAAGCGCTTGAAGCTCTTTTATCCCAAGCGGTATAGCCTGACATCCCAAGTCGTCGATGAACTTTATACCACTATCTTAACAATAGATCTACGAGTATGAGTTACACCATATTGATAGTTGACGACGAGCCATTAGCTCGTAAGGTGCTTCAGGAGTTTGTAACTAAGATGGCCTATAAGGTAATTCTCTTACAGGCGGAAGACGCTATTCAGGCACAGAAGATGATGGGAGATCATGACGTCGATATACTGTTCCTCGATATCAACATGCCAATGATGACAGGTATGGAATTGGCCAATTCAATATCCACCAAGCCATTGATCATCTTTACAACGGCTTATGCAGAGCATGCAGTAAAAGCATTTGAATTAGAGGCATTTGACTACTTAGTAAAGCCGATTAGTTTTTCGCGGTTCCAGAAATCAATCAATAGAGCCATAGACCACTTAACTACTACGGTAGCTTCTGAAAGCTCTTGGGTGTTAATAAAAGAAGGTAGGCGTATCTACAAGGTTCCTCACAACGAGATTAAGTACTTGCAGGCATATGGGGATTATGTCAAAATATTTAGTGATTCTAAGACCTATCTGATGAAAACCAAATTATCTGCTCTCCTGATCGATTTACCTGGTCCATTCGTCAGATGCCATAGGTCCTATGTTATAAATGTGGAGCGCATTAATTATATCGAAGGTAATCACGTGGTAGTCGCTGAGGAGAAGATTCCGATCTCTGAAGGGTATAAGCAAGAGCTCATGAGTAGACTGTGACACCCATGTACGCCGATAGTAATATAGTTGTTTTATTTGCCGCTCCGAAGAGATAGGTGGGTATGCTATAGTCCACGGACTTGATCATCGCTTGCTATGTGATAGCCTCCCGTGTTCTACTTTTTTCTGGATGGCCTCAGCGATTGATTTAGGTATTCTATGATCTTTCATTAAGAGGGCTAAATCAGTAATGAGCGCCTCAATATTCTTGATAACTCCTTTTGGATTCTTAATGGTAAATGCATCTGCAATCTTCAGTAAGTCTGCTTGTGTGATGCTATTTCTCTTTCCATTTATAGACAGGGCTCTTTTTGTTTTTTTGAAATCGATGAGCGGATTAAGTGAATAGTTGATGTCATATGCAGGTGACAAGGTCCAACTATCCTTTGCCCTATCATAAATGAATGAGTGATTTTTTAGGTGGTCATCAGTATTCTGAAAAATCACATTGAAGACCATGCGCTTAAAGAGCTCTTCCATTTGTGCATGAGGAAGTTTCATAAAGCTACAGAGTTTAAATAGGTTTTCATATGACGAATGTGACTCGCTCTTAAAATCCCAGCCAGTCAATCCTGAAGCAGTTAGGACATGTGATTTCTCTCCGTTTTGCCGATCATATCTTTCTGTTGCAAAATGTTTATCATCTATTAGATGTGAAGGCATGATATTTATACCAGCTTTTTGGATTAGTTGATAGTAGCAATATTCTATAATTTCTCTGGGATAATTTGAATCCTCATCTAAATCCAGTTTGACTAGATAATGTGTGTAAGCGCTGGAGTATTCCAGATCGCCTGGTATAATCGTGCCGTCTATTTTGTTTTCTGATATGAGGATCTTTGGCCGAGCACCTCCTGCAGAAGTACCTATTTTAAAGATGTTGATTAACCTAGGGTTACTGAGGTTATCTGCTGTTCTTGGCTTCTTTAGATCTAATACTTCTCTAAGAATTTCTGTCACCTCGTTTAGATCTATGGTAGTAGCCGTGGGTAATTTTTTGATTGGACTATATTCCAGGGCACCCATTCCACGATTGGCTACATAAGCCAATTGCTCCAGTACTGTTATATCTGCTGTTGCTTTACTGTCTAACCATGCTTTGAAAATTATGGACCCAAATCGATCAGGTAAGGAATCGGCAAACTGCGGAGCGATACCATTGAAAGTAGAATTGTCAAACTGGCTGAATAACTGCACATGAGCGGTTCTCTTAATTATGCCAGTATTGGGAAATATGTTTAAGAGCTTATTGCTGTCTAAGTAATTAGGATTGTACTGGAATGAAGATCTTCCATGATCTGCGTCCATCCCTATTCTCCCAATTTCTTGTCCGAATAGATTGACGTTAATTAGTTTACTCTGGGCCATTAATAGAGCGATTTAGTGTTACTGACCTGTGCTTTGGCTTGTGCAATCTCACCATTGAGTAGTTCTAATAAATCTAGCTCTTTGAGTACTTTTAGTAATGTGTCAATTGTAAAGTTTTGACCTTTTTCTAACTTCTTAATTGTTGTGATGGATACGTCGATTGATTTAGCGAGCTCTACTTGTGTGAGTTTTCTGTTTTTCCGGATTGCTCTCACTAAATCCCCAATAGCATCCTTAATTGTTTTAATTTCAATTGTTTCAAACATATATTAGGCATTATAATGGCTAAATATAAATCATAATAAACAAAATAGCCATAATAATGTCTATTCTATAATGGAAATTCAAGCTAATACCCTTTATTGTATAAAGGACATTATAGTATATAAAAATATAAATTATCATTAATAATAGACTCTTTAGTGGCTATTATTGATCCAATGGCATTGATCGGCGCCATCTTTAGGAAAAGAGGAGAAAAGCAAGGTCGAATTCAGATATATGAGTAAGTGAGCGACTAATTATGTACTATTTTTCTACAGGCGCATGGGATAAAAGCACCTGATATTCAGAACCTAAAAATCAAGCTATTTGGCAATTCCCATATGCCCCAAATGCCAGAAAATTTAATCCCATGAATGGTATTATATTAATCTACCAATGGTCTAATAAAGTCTTGTACTTGGTCCCAAAAGTTCTTATCCGACCAGAATCCATGAATTCCTTCGTCGTAGTAGCAAGTCTCTACATACTGATCGCCTGTAATCATGCTTTCAGCGAGTGTCTTAGCAAAGGATATAGGCACAAATGGGTCGTTGACATCATGGTGTAGCTGTACAAGGGGTAACTTATCTACAAAATGTATCGGAGAAATTGAAATAAACTTTTTTCTAGCTTCATGCACTCCAATCTTATCATCAAGCAGGTCATTGAAGAACAATAATTTGAATTGTTCAGGATATAGTTGATATAGAGCTCTCATGTCAGTAGGTGCGGCCACAGCTACAGCTCTTGTAATCCGCTGGTCTCGTGATGAAGCTAATAAAGCAACTGTGCCTCCTCGACTACCTCCATAAATAACAATGCGAGTGCTATCAGCTTGAGTAAAATGGTCAAGTGCAACGTTTAGAAAAGCAAGTGCATCAGTCGTCGCTCCTTCAAACGCATCGCTTACATTTCCACTGGATAGGTATTTGTTGTCTCCAATTATTAATTCTTGACCTCTGAAGCCTGGGATGACAACGATGAATTGCTCGTCTAGATCGTCACCCAGAAAGTGAGGAAATTGTACTGCAGCGTGATTAAAGTCTTGACTTATGTCAAACGCAGTGTGCATCCCGTCTCCACCTGTAGCAAATATTATCACTGGAAGTTTCTTGTGCTTACTGCCAGGTGGAACTATTATAGCCCCGTAATGTGTGTGACCCCCAACCTTATGAGATAATACGTACAAGCTATTAGAATTGGATAGAGTGATTGAGTTATTAATAACGACCTCCTTAGGCGATAAATCTTGAGCATGGAGATCGGTTAGAACATCCTCTATTTCCCAGGGCAAAGGATCCGTAAGGACTGAATTAATAAGACTGTCTGTATCTATGTTAATGAAAGATTGCGATAGGCAATCAGAGAATGAAAAAACTGAAATTATTAGAGCGAATCGTATCATTGTATGAGTGTTATACAGTTTGTAATTATCCTCAAAGCAATGACAACAAGCATTAGAATACGTACCAATATGAGTGATGGCACTTATTGTCTCAGAATTTTTTTTGATACTGTGTAGGCGTATATCCAGTAACCTGCTTAAATACTCTATTAAAAGTGGTCTTCGAGTTGAAGCCTGATTCCAAGGCTATACCCAATATAGAAAGATGCTCATACTTTGGATCTTTTAACTTTTTCTTTACCTCCTCTACTCTGTGATGATTTATGAAGTCATAAAAATTGCTTCCGACATGGGTATTTAAGATATGCGAGATCAGATTTGGGTCAGCTTGTAGGTGTGCCGCTAATTCCTTAAGACTCAGATGCTCATTTAAGTATAACTTATCTGAGTTCATAAGTACATTTATTTGGGCAATATAGCTTCGTATTTCTTGAGGCGTATAGCGACTGAAGTTCTTATTGGCAATATTTTTTTTGCTGTCTTTTATGAGGATCAGGTTAGACCGCATTATGCCTTCTATTCCTATCCAAAAAATTAAATAAATAAGAATGAGCATGAGTATATATAGCAACATAACTACCATAAGGTACTGTAGCTGATATCTGAAAAATAATAAGAACATGATTGCAAAAGGAACCCATACTAACCACAAAAGGCGATAATATATGATCAGCTTCCTTAACCATACAAGTGTTATTTCCTTAAGATTGGAGAAGTTCTTAAGTATCCAAATCTCATGCTTGTCAATGATGCTGATCGAGAGTCGTAAATAATAGAATATTGATATCGCCGACCACAGGTAGATCAGCGGCACCACATAAAAATACATGGGTACGTTATAGACAAGTTCATTGCTCAATATGCTCTGCACAATAATGATCGTCTGAAGCAGGACTTCTACCAGTACTGGGATAAAATGAGCACGCCTGATCCTCGAAATACTAAACTCCCTGTCAGTAAGCGCTTTAGTATAAAACAGAATGAGCGGGCCGATAAGCGTAAGAAATGAATAGGGAAACCATAAAATAGCGGAAAACAGGTTATCAAGATTAGTATCAAGCATCATGAGATAACTCATGTGGATATTGACAATAAAAATGCTCAGACCTAAGAGCCTATTAGCTAATCTTCTGTCTCCTTGCCTGAAGAACAAAATTCCAACGAGGATGAAATTTTGGATCACCCCCGAGATGATAAAGAAATTGACTGGATTTAAATTGAAGAATACCTCCTGATTATCCACTAGGGTAGTTTTATCTTGCTTCAGCATCAGGGTCTGACCCTGAACTGTTTCAAGTTACTGATCTTCGGTACAATTCCTAAACTGAACAGTAGAAGAAAAAGAACGATTTTTCATTACACTACGATTCACACTATTGCGCATTTTGAAGATAACCATCGTTGATGGAATGATCACAGTTTCAAACTCACCTATATGCTCCACATAGTACTTCTATTTTTGAGGAGTATCCTATGAGACGCTACCACCGATGATGTGCGATACTCTATAGACAGATAAATTTAGGAAATCAGATAACATTGTAGAATAAAGAAAGTGCATAAAGTAGATGATCTCACATAATCGAGAGGACAAACAATTTCAATCGTTGATTCGACTTAATGACATATGCATATATATCAGTTTCATGCACACGAAACATTATATGTACACACAACAAAAATCCATGCACATATAAGTTACTTACTCTTCTCCCTTCGGATCGTCTTCCTCTTTTAACCTCAGTTCGGTTCCGTTCTCGATGATCTTGGATAGGGACGAGTAAGGTCCTGACACAACATCTTGATCGGCACTAACACCAGTCTTCAGTTCAATGTACTCATCATCTTGGATTCCTGTTGTTACCTGTACCATGCGAGCTGTGTCTCCCTCATATAAGAATACGACTTCCTTGAGCTCTTCATCTTTGCCGTCCTCTGATATGTCTCGTACCGTAACTGCTTGTATAGGTATGGAGAGCACTTCTTCTTGTACATCTGTGATGATCTCTACTGAGGCAGACATGCCCGGCCTGAATGGATAACCACTGGTACCATCGGTAAGATCTGTATACGAACTTGGGTCTAAGCGTATCTTAACGATGAAATTAGTGACTTGATCTGTATTAAGGCTATTAGATGTGCCAGAGGCCGCATTAGAAGCCGAATTGGCGATCTCGGTGACTCTACCTCCAAACTTTCGATCGATATAGGCGTCCACTTCGATGTTCACATCATCATTGAGATTCACCTTGAGAATATCATTTTCAGTTACTTCGACCTGAGCTTCCATGGTAGTGAGATCTGAGATTCGCATGATCTCAGTACCTGTCATGGTGGCGGTACCAACTACTCGCTCCCCTTTCTCTACTGAGAGACTGGATATCACACCGGTGGTTGGAGATTTAATAGTGGTACGACTTAGGTTTGTCTTAAGTTCTTTGAGAGAGGCTTCAGAACTGAGCACTGTAAAACCCGCTGCTTTGACAGACTCTTGGGCTGCTGTGATATTGGCATTGGCTGATGCTATGCTTGCCTGTGCCGATTCAACTTGTGCGAGGCTCTGATCAAATGCTTCTTGGCTGATTACTCCTTCTTCAAACAGTTGCTTATTTCGATCGTGAACACGATTGGCTTGTTTTAGCGATGTTTCTAATTCGAGTCTTTGAGATTCATTTGTTGCGATCTGTGCTCGTGCCGATGCCATATTGGATTTAGCATTGTTCAGGTTTGCTTCTCCTCGCTCTACAGCTGATAGGAATACCTCGGGGTCTACTCTGAGTAGCAACTGACCCTGTACGACTGAATCTCCTTCCTCTACATACAACTCTACAATCTCACCAGATACATCTGGACTGATGATCACCTCCGTCTCTGGATATATTCTACCACTGGCAGATACAGTTTCCTTGATGGTTCTTTTAGAAGTCTGTGCTATGTCTACCTTCTCTCCTTCTGGTGCAGACGAGTTTTTATATCCGACATATGCGGCTATGCCAACTGCTGTGAGCAGTAACGCTAATATAATCCACTTCCGTCTGCCTGATTTTTTCTTACGAGCCATTCCGATAAATCATGTGTAGATTATCTAATCAACAGGCTCATTACTAGTCTAAGCCTACTGGATAACCTTGATAATAGTCTAATAATTTAACCCTCAACACGTAGTCATACTTGGCTAATAGATAGTTAGTGCGAGCTGTGTTTACTTGGTCTTGGATACTAATATAGTCATATGAGTTTAGAGCGCCGAGTTGGTATCGCTTTTCGGCGTTTTCATATGATATTTCTCTTGCTTTGAGTGTTTTTTCTGCGGCGTCCAGACTAAGCTTCGATGCCCTTGCATCCGTAATTAATTGAAGGAGGTCGTTACGCACCATAACTAACGTTTTATTCCTTTCAGTTTCGAGGTTTTCAAGATCTATCTTAGCCCTGCTGACATTGGCCTTTGTCACACCTCGATTGTAGATCGGAACACTTACATTAAGACCAAATCCATAATTAAAGTTATCACTAAACTGTGTGCCATATGGGGCATTTCGCAGTACAGGTATAGAACTCTCGGTTGAAATGACAGCGGGCTGATCATTAATAATGACATTAGAGCTTTGGGTGATGCTTTCAAATCCTACTACCTCTCGACCTTGATTACTGAAGTTGGTGCCAGCACTACCACGGATGCCAATAAATGGATAAAATGAAGACTCAGCGATGTCTACCCCTATGTTGGCAGCGTTAATCTGATGATCAAGTTGTCTGGTGGCAGGCTGAAAGGCGAGAGCCCGCTGATACGCTTCATCAAATGACAATAAGTCTAGATTAGTATAGACCTGTTGGTCAAAATCTGGTTTCTTAACGGTCAACTCTTGGTCTGACGGTAGATTGATAATAGCCTTAAGTTGTACTAAGGCGATATCGATCCGATTCTGGGCGATAACCAGATTTTGTTCTGAGGTGGCTTGTTGCGCCTCAAGATCAAATAGCTCAAATTTTGCTCTGCTTCCTGCATCAACAAGCTTGATCATCTGATCAATTTGATCATTGATTGTCTTCAATTGGAGATTGACATTATCATAGTTGTCTTCAGCAAATAGAACTTCGAAGAATGCGCTTACTGTGTTGAGAGTAATAACATTTATAGTGCTCGATTTTTGCGCTTCTGACACTTTTTCAAACTCCTCACTTTGGTTGATGCTATTCTTAATGCGCCCTCCATTATAGAGGGTCATATTAGTATTGAGACTGTAGCCATTAGAGAAGAATGTGGTCGTCACAAATGAGTTAGTAGTGGGATCGATACTCCTACCGAAATTGACAAATGCATTAGCACTACCAGAAAGATCTGGCAACCGGCTATCTCGACTCTGCTTAGTATTAATTTCTGATCGCTGGAGATCAAGATCCGACTGATGTATGTCGAAACTATTCTCAATAGCATACTGAATACATCTGTTCAGGGACCATTCTTCTTGGGACCATCCGTCACACTGTATTATTATAAGTATCAAGAAAGAAATTAGGGCCTTTTTCATGCTAATATTATTGTGAGTAGTAAATGTAGATTTATGATGCCGCTGACAAGAACTATTTATATGAATTTTGTCAGTTCATAGATTAATATAGCCAATAGACGGGTTTTATCGGTAAATGGTAACAATGATGGGAATAAAAATTTGTCAAATTTTAAAAGGCTGACGTTTCTACTTTAGCACCAATGACTCGGTCATATCTAGCACCAAATGGTCGATAATACACTAAGAAGATATATTCATTAGTAGTCCTGAAAGAGTTGCCCTCGTATTCTTCATAATCAACTTTATCGTCCTGATCTCTTGTGACATACTGATAGTCATAGAATCCCTGTTTCAAGTATATATTGCCTATGTAGCTTTGGTGCTTGCCGCTATACTCTAATCTGTTTTCGCTGAGGCATTTCCAATCACTAAATCCACCTATTACATATACTTCCTTATTGATGTCAGGATTGAGATCACGCAAGGTAAAATGTACGTCGACATATTCTGAAGTTAAAAAGTCATTTGAGTCATCAAGGTTTTCGATAAAGAATTTGCCATTGATGTCCTGATAATCAAATGAAGCTTGTTGATTTCGAGATCTAGAAAGTTGTAAGAGCACATCGATGCGATCAAGATGTCTGTCAATGCCATGTACTCCAAAGCCTGGAGACTGAACGCTACGAATATCAACAAATCGAAATTCTTGGGACGCTGGAAAAATAAAGTAGTCCGCAGCATTAAAACTGATTTCGGCGCCCCTTGAAAACACTGGCTGACGGTTAGTTATGGCGTTATCCCATCTGCCATTTTGTAGGATCGTTACATATACATCTCGCTGAGGATTTTGGATACTAAAATTCTCATTATTAATCGTAAACTCAAGTTGCTGATGAGTCTTAAGTTGTAAGGCTGAAATGGATCTTCTGATAAGAGGGTTAATGGTTACAAGGCTCTCTACAACTACGAGACGCCTCGTTAAGACAGGCAAGTCTGTATCATTCTCATAGACTAATAGGATATAGTTGCCACTAATGATTGGATCAATATTGTCATTAGGAATAAGCAGTTCATATCTGGTATAGTCCGATATGGCTGTATTTGAATAAGACCAGGTATCGATATCCTCATCGTTAAAGCCATCGACATATTCGAGTTCGTCCATATTAGTTGGATTCCAATCCTTGTCACAGTGGATCAGTTGATAATTGTACGTGATGTCACCACCTAATATATCGTCGAAGGTAAGTATGAGCTGTCCAGTAGAGTTAAGGTCTATGACAGGATCTGAAGTAGGCAGGCCCAAGTGGTGTAACTGGACACTCTTGATATGTGGCATGTAGACAAAATTGTCGTATCGGAAGTCTTCAGGCTGAGCGAGTAACAACTGACTCAAAAGAATAAAAAGAGGAGTTAACCACTTAATCATAGGACGAAAATGGGCATTAAGTGCAATGGTATGCAAATCTGTAGGATGATTTATGATTAGTTTAAAAAATTAGAAAGTCATAATATCTTCAGATTTAGGCACAAAAAAAGACCAAGCACATTTGCTTGGTCTTAATTTTTCTTCGGTTCCCCAACCGAATTACTAATTGTTAACTATAATTTCCTTCTTTAATTTCTGGTTGATTTAGTCAGTGATCATCACTTGTTCTGCGTGACTCTCAGTGTCTTGAGACACTAAG
>CAZAXY010000023.1:0-36740 GCA_964489125.1 uncultured Saprospiraceae bacterium | reverse complement strand
ATTGCCTCACATATAGAAATATATGATATGATATTCAGGGAGTTTTTAATAATGGGTGGGGAGGTTTATGCACAGTCTGACGGATGATAGTATCCAGCGTCTCTATGAGGTACGAATAGATATGCTGTGATCACTTATTGTTATAGCCTGCTATTCTACTCTGTTTTTAAATTGTTCTTTTGTAACTATTATAAAGTTAGAAGTATTATAAGTGTTTTTGCCTACTGATTCAAGGAATGATAGATAGTTTAAAATTTTAGTGAAAGTTTTCAGCACCTCAGCTTTGTAAGCAATACCAATTCCAACTCTTCCAAGAGATGCAGCATTTACAATACTACCCATGATATGTTTTCTGGTACTTGAATTTTCTATTTCAATTGCTAATAGACATCTTGCATTTATATTCCTTTGTATTACTTGATTTATATTATTCCTTACTAAATTTTCAAATCCTAATGCTTCTAAATTGTTGTTGTGATCTCTGTATAAGCGATTGATTAAAGTTCTCGTTCTTCCTCTTGAAAGCAGTCTATTATAGTTGTCAATTTGATTTTCTCCCCTTATAATACTAAAAGGGCCAACAGCAATATCTACTCTTGGTGAATATTGAAGATTTCTATTTCGGAATGCTCTCCATTCGGAATGCACTTCATCATTTCTTATTTTATTTCTTATAAGTGGAACGACTTCCAATTGATATTCCTTAGCACTCATACTATTGCTTTATCAAGTTTTCTATGAATCAATGATATAGTAGACAAAATGTCTAATGCATCTAATTCATCAATATCCCATTTTATCTTTGGTGCATGAGCAGTTGTATTTCTGAACATACCAAAAACCCCTTTTAATAAATTCGCAAAACCTTTATGTTCACTTTTGTCAGTTTCACTAATCAAGTCGTTAATCCGAACAATCGGATTGTTTATTCTAAATACCTCATCTATTAATTGACTGCCATCTTTATTTGAGCCAGAAAGTTGCCTAATTCTTTCAGCGACACTTTTAACTGCTTCAAATACTGAATGAAAATAATTCTCAGACAGTAATTCCGCTTTGCAAAATTTGAATATTAGATTGTGAGCATTTCTATTTTGAAGTTTCGTCTTCAGTTGATTGACTCGTTGTTCTACTTCGCTCAAGATTTTTGCAGTTTTAACCTTTTGCAATTTACCTGTTTCGGCAATTTGAAATCCAGCAAAGAATAGATGTTGGTTTGTTTGTATTCTTAATTCTTCGAAACGATTTTTTGATCCCACAAATCTTGCTGGATTGAGACTATTTAATATAAATGTATATATGTTGTTGGAGATTTGAGTTCTATTCTGAAAGTCTACGAATGAATTGAATATTCTTTTCCACTTAGTAAATGAAGGGTCTAAATCTCTAAGTTTAGATTGAGGAAGAAGTCTTGCAATCTCTGAACCTGTTAAACCCTTATCAGTATCACCAAGGGTTCTGGCAATTCCTTCTAATATACTGTCATTGAGTGGTTCAAGTTTATTTTTCATTCTTAGTTGGCTATAACGGTCTCGTATATGCGGCGTGACCAGCTTTTGCTGGGCATGACCGTCATATACTTTGTTACCTTCCGTTTTCTTTTTTTATAAATTCACTTGTTTCAAATTTTTCAACCGATTCAATCCAATCTTTTGGTATCCGATTTTCATGTGTTGACATTATCGTAATTCCTCCAACAATTGCACAAATAGTATCTCTATCTCCTAAGATTGAAACAGCTTTCCAAATTGCTTTTTCAAAATTTGACAAATTATTTGCAGAACACCAAATCGAAAATGGAACTGTATCTTGAACCATTATTTTACTTCCATTCCCCAAAATTGATTTTACTGTTTCGATATTGTAACTGTAAGGAATTGTTGTTGATTTTTTGATTTTTGATTTGGTATCTGTATCTGGCAATTCTTCAACAATTCTATTTATAAATTCGTTTGGAGCAATTTCTTTATTATCAATTTCAATTCTGTGGCAATTGCTGTCCCAATCGAAACTGCAATTGCTCCCGTTATTCCTTCAATATTTGAATGAGTTATTTCAGCTGATTTTATTGCGAGTTCTTTCACTCTTTTCAAATCGTCGAAATAGTATGCACCGATTGGACTTACTCTCATTGATGCACCGTTTCCCATAGACCCCATTCCTTCAAATACGCTTTGAGAAATTTCTTTCCAATTTCCGCCTTCTCCAATTTCTCTTAATATTCGTCTTGCAGTTGCACCATATCCTCTGTTTACATCCTTTTCATGATTGATTGAAAATAATTCAGCTAATTGATTTTGATTGATTTCTTTATTTATTCGTAATTGGTCGTAAACCGCAATTGCCATTACGGTATCGTCTGTAAATTCCCAACTTGTTTTAGGAATACTTCTTTCCCGAATGTGATTTAACATTTTATCCGTTTCACCAAAAAAGCTTTCCCCAAAAGCATCTCCAATTGAGATTCCTTTTAGTGATTTATTTGCAAGCTCTATTCTTTGGTCAACTGTCATTTTTTTCTTTTTTAATGGAAGGTAACGGTAAAGATATACCTCGTATTTTGCTTTTGCAAATATGAGGTTATATCGATTGTTCTCGGCTGGCTTTATTCTTTTTTGTATTTTTCTTTGTACATTATATGGTGGTCTTTCAATATTTTAATTCTTTCATTTACACTTTGACCATTCTCATCTTTTAGTTCAAGATTTATTTCGAATCCCAGATCAAGAACCTTCTTAACAAGTTTGTACTGACTATTGCGGCTCCAATCTGAATAACCACCGTCGAGGTTTGTATAATTTAAAAGAGGGTATTCACCATTGAATGGTTTATTCAAATCCTGATTACAATCTTCAATAAGAAATTTAATTGTTTCTATATTTCTTGTTGAATTTAGTAATCCTTCAACATTTGCTCCTTTGAAAACTAAATATTTTAGAGACTCTAAATTGTTTATTCGATTTAATTGTTTTGGAAATTTTGCTCCTGATTCTATAAGGTATTTGAGAATAAATGGATAATTTAAATAGTAATTTACCACATCAGTATTTTTGAATTTAATTATTTTATTTGGATCTCCATATGAGGAAAGTACTTCTTTGAATCGTTGTAAACTTTTTTCTTTAATATCGTCTTCCCAATAAAAAAAATAATCAAAAGTGAAAATCTTAGCAGATTCCCAATTCTTGTATATTGGATTACTTTTGTCAAATATCCATTCTTCATCTAATGATGATAAACTATTTAGAAGTTCAGTAAACGATTTTAGTCCCGTATTCTGTAATCCTTCACCGCCGCTATAATTTGAATACCAAATTTCACCATATCCATTTTCTCCACAATAAAGGTGTAGCGTACCTCTTTCACAAACTCCAATAAAAATTAGATTTTCAAATTCAATATCAAATCCCCATTCTGTTTTTCCTCTTTCTAAATATTCTTTGCCTGAATTAATGTCATCAATTATATATTCTATTCTTTCTCTTTGATTAGCTATAACTCCTAACTCAATATCTTGCAGGCTATAGAATCTTTCAATTGGGAAGATTTCAGTTTTTAACTTTTCAGAAATTGGATAATTAGGAATAACTGTACCTCCATTGAATTCTAAAATAAAATTTCTATAATCCTTAGGAAGTTTTATTCCTTTTTCATTTTCAAACTTTTTCACTCTTTCTTCTGAAATTGGAAACTCATCTTTTAGAATTATGTAGTTTTCCTCCATATCATTATTCGATTGAGATATTAAGTCATTGTTCACTATCAATGAGAATGTTAGTATTAACTGAAATTTTACCCAGAGATTCATTTTTTCTTTTTCTGCTTGCCGATAACGTAGTGGGTGCATCCAGCGTCTCTACGAGGAACGAGTAGATATGCTGTGATGGCACCTTGTTACTCCTCGTTTCATTTATGACAGGAGTGTTTCAAGATTCACGTCGTATTTAGCTGATTTAAGTTCACGAGCTACCTTTGTTTTCCAAGCCTCATTGAATTTAATAAACATCACCCCTCCATAGTCACTTGGAATTTCCAAATTATTTATGTCTTCATGGAGTACACAGACGTTTTCTCTTCCTATTTTGCCTATGAAATATCCCATTTCGAGTATTACATTTTGTCTTGCTCTCAACTTTTTTGATTCCTCAGATTGAGATTTAGCATATCCAACGTCATCTCCAGATAAGATTATTATCGCAAATCGCACATCAGAATATTCTTCAAATTTTTCAATAATTGTTTTTCCCCTATTGGGTTGTTCATGAAGTATGATTGGCTCTAAGTCAGATTGGCTGAGAAATCTTGCGACAGTTTCTTTCATCTCATTATTATGTCCATGGACAATGAATATTCTATTTGAACCAATGGTGTTACGAGTGTTTTGACTTTCTTGCTTGTCTTTTTTGGTTTTATAGCCAGGTGGACCTTGGATAAATTCTTCAAGAACATCAGTTCCTTGATGAAAGGCCATTTCTTTTGTAGCTACAATTGAACCCATGTTAATTATTCCAGCAGCAGCTTGACGCCTTCTTGCCTCGCTTTTTCTCTCACGTATTTCAGCGACTATTTCCACTGTTGTCCTTTCAGTTTTTCGGATTTGTACTCTTTCTATGTCGTGAATGCTAATGGTAGTTCCATTTACGAATAGATTATTGCCTTCTTCATAAGGTGCGACAAATTTGTTTTTAAGTTCCTCAATCGATAGGTCAAACAAGTATTCATTTGGGTCGCTTCTTAGGATCATTAGTACGTGATAGTTCATTTAGCTTGTTTTAATGAGGAGTAACGGATCGGCTGTATCGGGAGTCGTGACGAAGGAACGATTCCCTGATCACAGCTTGTTATGTGTCGTTCTTACTTTTCAAATTGCTTGTGCTTTTCAATGAATTCTCTGTGATATTGTTTGGCGTTTTTCAATAACTCCAAATATGGTTTGAAATATACTTTACCAGTGGAACTATAAGAATCAGCTTTTTCTTGAGCAGTGTGATGACTTGATAGTTTACCTCCTACAATATAGCAATGCACATTTTTGGGAGTTTCATTATTAATATGCTTTTTAATAAATGCCAAGTATTCTAATCCTTGATCAAGATTCTTCGATGTAATTGTAGCTTGAGGCCTCTTTAATTCAATTATAAATGTACTTTCTGCAAAATTTTGGCAAAGGAAATCTATACGCTTATCTTCTTTAGGTACTTTCTTATCTTCTTTGAATTTTTCACGTAAAAGTTTTGAATAGGTTACTTCATCTTGAAAATTCATAATTCGTGGATCAAGAATCCAAGGAAAGGTTTTAAAAAATTCATGCATTTCTGGTACCTCTTTGGAATTATTGTCAATATGCTTTTCGAATTGTTCAATAGTTTGAATTCTGACTTTCGAAATCCTATAAAACTCTCTTGCCTCTATAACCTGCCATTCTTGAAGTAAGCTAACAAGCAATGAAGGATCATCATCACTCTCATCAATCGATGTTGCTATTTCCTTAAATGCTTCATATTGAAAAGAATCTTGTACAAATCCGATTAATTCAGTCGATTTGTCGACAGTGATTCCATCAGTTGTAAGAATTTTATCTGTAAGATTTTTAGCTAATTTCTGTTCTATTCTGGGCAGTTTCAATATCCATTCATCAATATCGATTCCAGTTTTTTCCTTTATTTCCTTTTTCTTCTTTACCTTTTGTTCTTTTCTTAAAGCATTGTATGTAGCCAATACAATACTGTTTAAGTACTTCTTTAATTCAGCAGCTTGTTCATCTTCCCATATGAGTGACTTTCTATTTGTTGAAATTACATCTCGGTCCCATTCATCTATAAAATCTATATTGAGGATGCCGGTAATGTATTTATAGCCAAAACTCGTGGCCTTAGCATCGAAAAATTCATGTTCATTGACCAATTTTCCACGAGAAAACAAAGCAATGCCTTCATCTGAACTTGGAACTGTTTCTTTTGCCGCTATTATTTGTCCAGATATTTCTGAACTGTATTCATAATCTCCCAGTTTAAGATCCGTAGGGTTTGGAAAGTCCCATGTAAATTGGCTGTCTATATTAGAGTATTTCAATTCATTGGTAATTGTGACTGCCTTAGATGCTGATTTCAATGTTGTTTCAAAATCAGGCTCATTGAACACATTGAATTTTTTTGATAGCCCGAATGCTATGCTATCTAAATCAAAGTCACTTTTTCTTTTTAGTCCAAGTAGTTTTATTTCTGTACCAGAAGGATCAGTGGTTTTTAATTCTCTAATTTTTAGTTCTGGCTCATATGGCTTTCTTGAATCTCCAGCTTTCTTAAGTTTTTCCCAATCCATGCTAAAAGATGTTTTCTTCCCATCTCTTATTGTGGTTATCTCAATCTCAGACGCAATACCAAAAAATGATAATTTTCCAATCCCCTTTTTTCCTATTACATTCCTTTTGCCAGATTGCGATTTCTGACCTTCGCTTTTTCTACGATTTCTTCCAATTAATAAGAAACTTGAATTTATTTGATCGAATGTCATGCCATGTCCATCGTCAGAAATTGATATGCTCTTGGGATCATTATTATCAAATACAATATTTACATTATTTGCATCAGCATCGTATGAATTTGAAACCAATTCTGCCAAAACTGGAGGAAGAGTAGAGTACATTCTGATACCAAGATGTTCAATGGTATTTGGATCAAATGCCATTATAAGTTTTTTAGCCTTGGTTCCCATCGTGATTTTTTTTGATTGCTTGTCCAATTCTTCTTGCGTACTCAGGAGGAACGGCATTGCCAATTATTCTTGCGGTATCAGCAATAGAAGTAGTTTTAAATTTAAAAGATTTTGGGAATGATTGAAGAACTGCTCCTTCCCTTAATGAAAGAGCTCTATTTTCATCTGGATGAACAAACCTGCCATTCGAAACGCTGAAAAATTTTGTTGTTATAGTTGGAGAAGGTTTATCCCACCACAATCTTCCAAAAGTATCAGTAAAGCTGTTTTCTCTTCCGATAAAACAATCTAATTGCAATTCTGGATTGTTAGCAAAATCAAATCTGTTCCCTCCGTCTTTTTTAACTGCTTTTATTCTTTTAAGTGTTAGTTCGTTTAGTCCAGCAACGGTGTGGTTAAAATTAGTTTTGTCTTTATGTCCAGCTTTTACTTTTTGAAAACCGTTTTCTTCTCCTATAAAATCCCTTACAGTTGGAATATTTCCTCTTTTCTTTTTTGGGGTAATAACATCATTAGTAACTCTGTTTGCAATCAGTGTGAATCTTTTTCTTTTCTGAGGGACACCATACTCACTAATATCATGAACATCGTAATGTAAATTGTAGTTGTTTTCTTCGAGCCACTTAATAAACTTGTTTAAACCACTTTCGCTTTTCCTTCGAAATATTCCAGGAACATTTTCTACTACGATGTATCCAGGTTTCAAGTATTGAACGAATCTATGAAATTCAGAAAGGAGGTTTTTTGATTTCTTTGACTTTTCTTTATTTGTTTGCATGTTACTCCAGTACTGACAGGGACTACAGCAAATAAGAACTAAAGAATTATCCTTTCTTTTGACTCCCAATTTTTTTGTCAGCTTAACTTCATCAAGTTTAAAAACATCGGCATTTATAAATTTTGCTCCTTTAATGTTTTCTTGATATGTGTCTTTGCATTTAATATCGTAATCAATTCCAGCAACAATTTTTATCTTGGCTTTCTTTAGACCATAACTCATTCCACCACCTCCACAGAAGAAATCAATTGCTTTTAATTTTTCGTTCATATTGTAAAGTTAATTTTCTTTTGAAATGACACATAACGTATTGGCGACATGCGTCGTAGGCGATAGCCTATGATCGTCATCGTCGCTTGTTATCTCTCGTTTTTCTTTAAAGTCCATTTTATTATTCCTTGATGTAATTCCCTGTAAACAGTCAATACATTTTTTGCTTTTTCGTATTTGAGGGGATACACTACATCTGTATGTCTTATGTTTAGTGTTGAATCAGAATAATAATATGAGTATTCTTTATCCTTATTTTTGATTCTATCTCTTGTAATTGAAATTTGATCCCCTTGATTTAGTTTATTTGGAAATAGTCTGTCAAATTTATTCGTAATCAAAATCGAATCTATTTCGAGAAGGTATTCCCAATCTTCATTTATACTTATTTCCTTGTCTATAACTATCCAATCGTTTATCAATTTATTTGATGTATTGCATCCAATGATGATTGAGGTCAATATTATTATTAATGTAATTTTAATCATTAGAAACCTGTCATTCGTTCATTTAATCTTTTCTTATCTTCTAAATCTTTTAGATGGTCTTTTAGTTTGCTTCTAAAGTTTATTGGTTCAGATTCTTTTGATTTCGTTTTACTCTGTTTGACTGTGCCAACTAATTTTAAAAGATCGAAACTACTATTAAGCAAGTTTTCATCCTGATTAGATATTCTAAGTTTTTCGTTTTCGGAGATAATTAGTATTGATTGAAATATATATGCTTTTAGTTTATCGTTATTTTGGTTTTTGAATTGTGCTAATAGAAAATCCAAATTCTCTTGTTCTTTGAAACTGCTCAGGTATTCAACAGCCTGAATTTTGAGATAATTTGGAGATTCAATTATTGCTTTTTTCAAGTACTTATCATCACCCAATATATATCCCTCTCTCAATTTAGTAGTTGAGAATTTCTTTGATTTAAAGTTTGATATGAGTTTTTTAAGCAACTTCATTTTATCTGAATGAGAGATAACGGTCTCGGCTAAACGCAGGTAGGACGCATAGCCCTACTTGCCGTTTTAGCCATTGTTAGTCGCTGCCTTCTTTATTTTTTCTTGTAGTTCTTCTATTGTTAGTGTCATTCCTTTTTTTCGATGTACCATTCTGTGGCAATTTGCACATAGAACAATTAAATCAGATTCGGGATTGACTTCAACTTCTTTTCCTTGATTTTTATGTAATGCTTGAACATGATGAACTTCTATATAGCCTTCTCCCCATTTTCCATAAAATTCTTCAAAATCAAATTCGCAGACTTTACACTTTAATCCATGTATTTTAATTGCATCATTCCGATTAGATAGACTTCGCTCATATCGACTTGAAGTAAAAACTTTTTTGCCGCCTTCAGTTTTACCTGTTTTATATTCTACTTCACTTTCTTGAACAGCAATTACATCATTAATTATTTGTTTGTATTCTTTGACTTTTAGATCAGAATACATCTTGATAATTTCCCAAACTTCTGGTTCTGATTTTTTATTCAATTCATCGAAAACTTCTTGGGCTTCTTTTCCTAACGGATTTGGTTTTCTATTTTCGGCTCTCCAACCAATTCTTCCTGAGTTGGGAAAATGACTATCAAATGCATCTCTTGCATTTTTAAGACTTCTTTCAAAAGCTAAGATATTTCTTCCTCCATTTAGTTTTTCATAAAACATTCGATATGCATCATTCCACTTATCAACTTTCAATCTACGGGGAGGTAAAGGGTATCTTTCATCATCTTTATTCTCTCCAAATTTCGAAAGATAAAAACTGACTTTTAAAAACTCCTTTGACCTTTTTTCCATTATTTGTGTTTTTTATTTGGTTGCGACTAACATCCGTATAAACGTACCTATTGCATTTATATCTCTTATGTCCTCTCTAAGGCTTTAATTCTGCTGATACAACACATACCGCTTAAATCGTTGACAGTCAACACTATATCACGACACTTCCGGATATTTACGGAACTATCCGATTATAACCGGATATATCTTGGTTATTCATTTTTGATTTAACTCACCTTTGAGTCGTCGGTACTAAAATATCTATAATATTTTGCTTTACGTGATCTGTCGTTGCGGATTACCAAATGTTTCACACAGTAAGGATACACTTAAAAACCAAGTCAACTTATTAACTCTATTGTGAGGAACTTAGAGGCTAGGATGCTTAAGTGCATAATGTCAACAAGAGCAATCTATATAGAATAAGAGTCCGCTCTTATTTTGATATTTATCTATCAAAGATATCTGTCAAGATCTGATCGTATATTCGATCAGGTATGACTAATGGAGGTATAAGAAGTAACTACTGGAGTCGCCATCTATATACTCACTGGAATACGATAAGGAAAAAATAGCCTATAATGATCATGGTAGGAAAATAAGGTCCAATTAGGAGTATGACTCTAAGTTGGTTTATTGTTTTTGTTTTATTCATGTCATGGCTGTGTCGGTTATATCTCATCATTTGACAGTATATAGAACTTTTGATTGCCCGTACTTATGGGTGGTGGCTTCCAACATTTTAGATTACTGATACCCATTTTGGGACTCCCTTCCAATAGAACAACATTATTCGGGGCAATTCTACTCTTAGTCACTTGAGGTAAATTTATTTTGTTTTTCGGCTAAGGCTCTTATATCTTAACACCCATAGAATTACAATCTTCAATCGACACATGAACATCATAAAAGCATCATTACAGCATCTCGATCTACTTGTACCATTGTTCGATGGATACATGGTATTCTACAGGCAGAAGTCGGATCTGGGTAAGCATCGGACATTCTTGCAAGAGCGTATAGAGAATAATGAAGCACATATCTTCATCGCCACTGATGCTGAGAGGTCTGGTATGGGATTCACTACACTCTACCCGACTTTTTCGTCGGTGAGTCAAGCACGGATCTATGTACTCAATGATCTATTTGTACATCCGGACCATCGCCGGAGAGGTGTCGCATCTGCCTTGATGAATGCTGCGGCTGAGTATTGTAAGTCAAGTGGCGGAATTCGCCTTCACCTCGAGACTGAAAGTAGTAATCATTCTGCTCAAGCTCTTTATGAGAAAGAAGGATGGATCAAGGAGACCAATTGCTTCTATTATAGACAAGTGTAGCCGCTCAATATGACTATCTTGTCTGATGTGTATATACCTGCGTCATCATTAATAGCATATGTTGCGTTATGCTTACTGCTCTCATCATGCAATCAGAAAGAAAGAGCACAAGTGGAGCTACCTAATCTGTCTCCATCTGGTATATCTCCACTGCGAAGTGAATCCCTGCATGATGCTCCATTAGTCTATCATCACGACTATGGCACAACCATCCATCACTTAAAGAGGGGACCTAACTATGACTTCATAGCGCAGACTGACACCACGCTTACCCATACTCCATTTATAAGTGTGTACGCCAATAGTCAATTTCAATTTGAAGTAGAGCTTAGAGAAAATCACACTCCAGGGCTTAGTACACTCAGCGATATAGACACCGTATTAGTTTCCTCTGATATCGAGGGTAATTATCGTGCCTTTGTCTCGCTACTCCATGGGCTTGGCGTCATAGACGCTTCCAAGACATGGACCTATAACGATAATCATTTGGTCTTGATCGGAGATATGGTCGATCGGGGTGATGAAGTTCTTCAGGTGTTATGGTTGATCTATAAACTGGAGGCAGAAGCGGAGAGTCAAGGCGGCGGCGTTCACTATATACTTGGTAACCACGAGCAGTTGAACCTGAGAAGCAAATACAGCTCAAGAAATTCAGCTTATGTGCATTCTGAATATATGAGATATGCCAAGGCGTTGGACATCCCCTATCAAGAATGGTTCAGTACAGAATCTGAGTTGGGCAGATGGCTGCGAAGCAAGAATACTGTCACGTCTATAGATAGTACACTATTCGTCCATGGAGGAATCAGCAGACGAACTGCCGTTCTCAACATGTCACTGCAGGAAATCAACGAGCATATTAGATCATCCATGGATACACAGCACGAGGAGATGAGTCGTGAAGAGGCACTGTTGCACAGTGCTCAAGGGCCATTATGGTACCGAGAGCTGGCAGATCAATCACTCTCCAAGAATAGAGTTGCTAAAATTCTGCAATTGATGCATGTGCGGAGAATGGTCGTAGGGCATACGATAGTCGATGGACATCATATCAAACCACTCTACGATGACCAAGTGATTCCTATCGATATGCATCATAGCGAAAGCTATAAAAAAGGAGTCATAAAAGCTCTCATGATAGACTCAACAGGGTTTTACGAGGTCGATAATTACCGACAGTCCAAACTCTTATTCCTTCATGATCCTATTGAGATATAGTTATCTTTAATCATCAACCAAATCCATCATGTACATACGCCTCCTTTTATTTGTTTCGACTTTGGCTATTATTGCTCAGAGTTGTAAGACCGAGACAACCCATGCTGACGAGATCCTTAATCAAAGTATTTTTGATTATATCTATGAGGCGCATGAACCAACACTGACCCTCTCTGGCAACCTATCTCATCTCACAGAACCGGGCACTCACGAAGAAGAAACAGGAAAAGAACATTACCATGACGCAATGCTATCAATAGCACATGGCACTGAATCCGTAGACATTGCTGCTCGCATAGCTAAGCGTGGCGTAACAAGGAAAAGAATCTGTGACTTCCCACCTATTAAGCTCAAGTTCAAGAAGAACAAGCTGGCCGAGCATGATTTCTCGAAGTTTAATACCTATAAGCTTGTCACACACTGCATCGATAGCCTTGAACAACTCGTGCTCAGCGAACTAGTTGTTTATGAGCTCTATAATCAGTTGACAGACAACAGTTTTCGTGTGAAGCGTGTCAATATCATCTATAAAGATGAATCTGCCCAAGAGGTCGATAAGCATATAGCCTTTCTGATCGAAGAAGATCAAGAGCTAGCCCATCGCTTGGATGCTACACTATATAAAGATCCTATCAAATCCTTGGATAGAAAGCAATACGCCGAGATGGTCATCTTCCAATATATGATCGGCAACACTGATTGGAATCTCACCAATGGTCACAACATGAAGTGGATCCAGCATGAATCTTTGCCTTCTCCTACCCCGATACCGTATGATTTTGATTTTTGCGGCTTAGTTAATGCGCCACATGCCAGTCCCCATCCCAATATGCCTATCAAGGATGTCAGAGATCGAATGCTGCAATGGAGAGGAAAGACTAAAACCGAATTGAAAGAAGTTGCGGCAAAATTTATCTCAGAAAAAGGAAATCTGCTTGCTATTATCAACCATACGGAAGGATTGTCTGTGTCACGAAAAGCAGATATGATTGAGTTTCTCGAGGAATTCTATGCTGACATTGGCAACGAAGAGTTTTATCAATAACAGACAACAAAAAAAGCCCCAAATCTTTATGACTTGAGGCCTTTAATTCATTATGGTTTCTCGCTCTAATTAAGCGTATACAGACTCCTTCTTAAACTTCTTAACGAGTAAGTAATAGAACATAGCTCTGTACTTGTTTCTGTTGGAAGATCCAAACTGATCCACAACACCGGCAATGGCGTCATCCAATTTTGCATCATCTTTCAAGCCTAATTTCTTGATTAAGAAATTGTTCTTTACTCTTGCCAGCTCTTCTTTATCCGCAGAAGATACTTTAGACGCATCTGCATTGTAGATAGATGGACCACATCCTTTTGCGACCTTAGTTAATAGACCCAGATCATAAGAGATCTTTAATTTGTCAAACTCCTTTTTATAGGTTTCGATACATTCATCAAATTTGCTCATAATGCTTTTGATTATTTTAATTTATAATACTTGTCACTAAAACTTAAAGAAAGTAAATTTTATTGAGTTGTACCTTAATAACTGTATATGAATAATGCAAAAAATATCTATGTATGTGACGAAGTGTCAAAAGTGCGCGAGCTATATGACGATATTATCTCGTGGCCATATGAATACGACTCGACCTTTGCATTTATCAATGCTATCGCCATAAGTCATTATCGACAGTATGCGCTGGGATACCCGCCTAGTATCACTGAGCTCAAGAGTTGGCATCCAGAGTGCATAGCTAAGGATTATAAGCACATCATGAGTTTAGAACTATCCCAGGAAGACATCCAATATGCACAAGCTTGTCAGTTTGGGTTCAAGGATTGGGAAGACTTAATTCTCAAGGATAACCACATCGATCATAATTTTGAGCGTGCCGTAGACGCCATCATCGAAGGAAATGAGTCTCTCCTGTATAAACTTCTGTCCGATCATCCTGGCTTAACACAACAGTCATCCACATTTGGTCACTGTGCCAAGTTGATCCATTATATAGCTGCAAATGGTGTAGAAACACACCGCCAGATCACTCCCTACAATCTGGTAGCGATTACACAGCTGTTATTGGATCACGGCAGTGATCCATATGCTGATCACAATATCTACGGTGGCAATGGCGATGTGATAGACCTGATCGCCACCAGTGCACATCCTAATGAGGCTGGTGTGGCGAAAGACCTAATAGACTTGATCAGAGGCAACGACTCCTGATATTGGCCATTTTTCTGTAGATTAAGGGCATAAATATATATGTAATGAAAGTTCTACTGGCACTATTCTTTTCGTTGAGCACAATCCTCGTAATGGAGGCGCAAACTGCTCTGCACTCGACCATCGACAAACTCGCATCAGAGATCAACAATGATGTGATCGATTGGCGACGTCACTTCCATGAAAATCCAGAACTCTCCAATCGAGAGTTTAAAACAGCGGAGAAGATTGCCGAGCACTTAAATAAGTTAGGTCTAAAGGTAGATACAGGTATTGCAATTACAGGTGTTGTAGGAGTGTTAGACACTGGCAAACCTGGACCAACCATCGGACTTCGGGCAGATATTGATGCTTTGCCTGTAACAGAACGGACTGCTATACCATTTGCATCAAAAGAGACGACGACATTTTTAGGTCAAGACGTTGGCGTAATGCACGCTTGTGGGCACGACACACATATTGCCATGCTACTGGGAGTCGCAGAAATCATGGTTGATATTAAAGATCAACTTAACGGCAAAATAGTATTCGTTTTCCAACCAGCCGAAGAGGGCGCTCCTCCAGGAGAAGAAGGTGGTGCTAAGCTAATGGTCAAAGAGGGTCTCATCGAGAAATATGGCATCGAGGTGATGTTTGGTCAGCACATAAATTCTGCCACACCAGTAGGTCATATCAACTATAAGCTAGGTGGCATTATGGCAGCGGCAGATCGATTTGTGATCAAAGTGAAAGGGAAGCAATCTCATGGTTCACAGCCATGGGCTGGCGTGGATCCTGTTACAGCAGCAGCACAGATCATCCAAGGACTCAACAATATCGTAGCACGTCAGACTATGCTCACCAAAGAAGCCGCAGTGATAAGCGTCGGCAAAATCTCTGGTGGACAACGCAACAATATTATCCCCGAAGAGGTAGAGTTGATCGGTACGATCAGAACACTCGATGTGGATATGCAAAACACGATACATGAAAAGATTCATCAGACTGCGAAATCTATTGCAGAAAGCTCAGGCGCTACTGCAGAAGTGACTATTGACAAGTATGCTCCTGTGACCTTCAACGATCTCGATCTGACACGCAAGATGATCGGTTCGATCTATGCCGCCGCAGGCGAAAACAATGTACACGTCATCCCTGCTGTCACTGGAGCTGAAGACTTTTCATTCTTTGCAGAAAAGATTCCGTCACTATATTTCTTCACAGGTGGGCAAGATCCAGATGCCAAACCAGATGAGGTATTCCCTCATCATACACCAGACTTCTATATCGACGAGCGAGGGCTGATCACTGGTGTAAAGGCGATGAGCTATCTTGCTGTGGACTATCTGTCGGCAGGCCAATAAGTTATAGCAACTGGCGGGTATGGGATTTGAAGATCAAGTCATCGTCATCACGGGAGGCACTCGCGGGATAGGAGCAGCGATATCACAATCATTTGACAGACTAGGAGCAAGGTTATTGCTGATATATCGCACTAACGAGAAGGCGGCAATCAACTTTCTCAATGAGTTGAGTGGAGATCATCAAATCTATCAATGCGATATCAGCGATCCTGAACAGGTTGAGGAACTCGTGGATGATATCCACCAGGAATTTGGTCAGGTAGATATATGCATTAATAATGCAGGTATAGGATTTCACCACCCCATCGATGAAGTCAACTACTCACAATGGCAAGATAGTTGGCAACAGATCATGAATGTCAACCTAATAGGACCATCTAATATGTGTTATAAAGTAGCTCAGGTCATGATGGCCCAGGGAAGTGGTAGGATCATCAACGTGTCCAGTCGTGGTGCATTCAGAGGAGAACCATTGATGCCAGCATATGGTGCGTCCAAAGCTGGTCTTAATTCTATGACGCAGTCCCTGGCATATGCACTGTCTCAGCACAATATCTTTGTTGGTGCTGTGGCTCCTGGTTTTGTGGAGACTGATATGTCTCGCCCTCGACTAGAGGGCGAAGTAGGAGATGCAATTAAAGGTCAGAGTCCCATGAATCGAGTGGCTACACCTGAGGAAGTCGCTCAAGCAGTACTACTCATGGCACAATCCAATCAATGGATGACTGGTAGCATATTTGACGTCAACGGAGCGTCATATTTCCGGACCTGATAGGCACTCAATTTTAAACCATTTTTTAATCATCCAACTCCTAATCTATTGAATAAAAACTCTTAAGGAGTTCTAAAAATTCAATGCAAGAGGCAACATAATCTCTCTTTCAGACATAGTAAGAGTGACTGTTATATAAAGAATATTATGAGACACACTGTATTAATTATCCTTTTGAGCATTTTGAGTCTGGGACTTTTTGGACAGACTAACTATATCCAGACTGCAGAAGATCTAATATCTGCATTCAAAGAAGGAGAGCCCTATGAGCAATATGTAGAGACCTTGAGGCAATCCACATTTGATGAGTTGCGAGCAGAGCTCGATACAGACGCCAAGAAATACGCCTTCTGGATCAACATCTACAATGGTTACATTCAGGTGGAACTGAGAAATAAACCAGAGCTCTACGACAAGAGAAATAAGTTCTTTGCTACTCCAGCTATCGAAATAGGAGGAAAGACTTTGAGTTTTAGCGATGTAGAACACGGCATCATCCGTAGAGGAGAATGGCTTGCGGGATTGGGATATTTACGCAATCCGTTTCCAAGCAGGTTCAAGAAGAAACTTAGACCTAAAAAAGGAGAGTATAGAGTTCATTTCGTTTTGAACTGCGGCGCAAGAAGTTGTCCACCAATCCCAATTATGGATCATACGATAATTGAAGAACAATTTGCGGAGGCTACACGGCGCTATCTTCCAGATTTCACTTCATACGATGAATCATCTAATCAGGTGCTAACGACACCTTTATTCTCATGGTTTAGAGGCGATTTTAAAGGAAAGAAAGGAACAAAGAGAATACTTGAGGAGCATGGTCTTATTCCTACTAGAAAAGTCAAACTTAAATATGATGGATATGACTGGAGTCTGATGCTAGACAATTTTATCGACCTAGCTGAAGGATATGATTCAGAAGTAAAAAATGAAACAAATACCAAAGAGATAATTAGTTCCCATTAGTTCCAATCAAAACAGCTGCGAATGTAGGGCTCTCAGCTGTTTTTTCTTTCCCTACAATCGCAACAATAGCAATCCGCTTAGCTGTCCCAAATTTATAGGAGCTCTCGAAGTAAATGCGTAGCACCAAACCTATACAATTCAAAACACTATAGGTAGCTTTAAGCTGTGATATCAAGAGTATACCACAGCTATAAGGAAGATTTTCGAGCCAATACAAAGCTCGCTGTTCCAATCGTACTAGGTCAATTAGGTCAGATTGCCACCAACATTGCTGACAATGTAATGGTCGCAAAGCTAGGATCTGCCCACCTTGCTGCCGTATCGTTGTCAGTGGCGATCTTCATCATCTTTATGATAGTCGGCATCGGCATATCGTTTTCGTTACCTCCATTGGTTGCAGAAGCTCATAGCGCCAACCAACACAGCCGTATAGGTCAATACTTTAAGCACAGCTTAATTATAAATGTAAGCTTTGCCCTCATGAGTCTGATCGCTATGCTATTATTGATTCCATTGCTAAGACATATGGGTCAGGAACAAGACGTAATCTCACTCGCTAAGCCCTATCTGCAGATCTGCGCCTATTCATTGATTCCGATGATGATCTTTCAGACATTGAGATGTTATGCTGATGGCATGTCTGAAACGCTACCTCCCATGATCGCTATGATCGCTGGCAATGTACTCAATATAGGCCTGAACTATATGTTAATCTTTGGCAAGCTGGGAGCACCAGCCCTTGGTGTGGCAGGGGCTGCATTAGGTACATTGATCGCACGCTGTGTGATGATAATGATACTGGTAGGACTATTGATAAAGTGGAAAGACCTGTGGTCTTATATCACCGGAATCGACTACTTAAGCTATCAAAGAGCGCTAATCAGAAAGATGCTTAGCATATCCATCCCGATATCACTACAGTTGTTCTTTGAGGTATCGGCTGTAGCAGGTGTGGCCATACTCATGGGGCTTCTCGGGAAAGAAGCCCAAGCAGGTCATCAGATAGCTATTAATATTGCGTCAGTTCCATTTCTCATATGTTCAGGCCTAGGCATGGCGGCATCGGTGAGGGTGGGTAATCAATTAGGACTCAAGGACCCCCAAGGGATGTTTAGAGCAGGAGTCTCTAACTTCATTCAAGTGACATTTCTGATGATTGTTGCAGGCACTCTGCTATACCTATTGCGGGGATTCCTCCCTACCCTATATCTGGATGACCCAAGGGTGCTATCTGTTGCCAGCACCTTGCTGATTTTCGCAGCATTGTTTCAGATACCGGATGGCCTGCAGGTATCTATACTCGGGGCGCTGCGAGGGGCTCAAGATGTTAATATTCCCACCTTGATCAGCTTTATTGCTTATTGGTTGATAGGCATACCCATAGGGTGCCTATTATCATTTTACTTTGACATAGGTCCGCAGGGACTGTGGATCGGCTTAGTAGTAGGTTTTGCGATAGCCGCAATCTTATTGCAATGGCGATTCAGATACATCATAAATCGCCATTACAATACAGAATAGTTTAGGCGCTCAATAGTGAGATGAATCTCGCTTTATGCGCATATACAAGATATAAACCCATTAGTAGGGCAACTATTGCAGGAGCGATATTCGGCAGGTCATGCAATAGGTGAAAAATAGTTGCATTAAACAAGATGGCTATCAAGAAGGTTAGCGCCAGTGGAATATACTTCCCTAACAATAGGGCTGCCCCAAAAACCACTTCCAAGACACCAATAATTTTCATGAAGCCCGAGGTAAAATAAATCCCAATGAGCGTACCTCCATCACCTGAAATATCCAGTGGAGGCATAAAATCAAGAAACTTGTTTAATCCAAAAACAACCATCAACAGTCCCAACAGGACTCTGATGGCGAGAGTTACTTTGTCCATAATAGTATTTGTTTAGTTACGATGGCTAGTAAAATAAGCATATCACTACAAACTCTACCTACACGCAATAAAAAAAATAAAGCCATCAAGAATTGACGTTCTTGCTGGCCTTTTTAAAATTTCACGGAAGTACTTATTATAGTACGATCATCTTTTTAGTGATGACTCCTTCTTCAGTTTTCATTCTGTATATGATCACTCCTGAGTCTTGTAGTTCATCTCCTGATACAACTATGCTGTTTGTACCCTTATTAAAGAATGATATTCTTCGGTGAACTTGCTGACCTGCTGAGTTGAAGAATGAAAATTCCACATTCTGAGACTTGTCTATTACAAAGTCGATAGTTGTCTGTGTGCTAAATGGATTTGGCTGATTTTGAAGCACTCGTGTTACCAGTTCTTCTTCACCAAACACTCTATTAAGTCTTACACCTTCTGAGCTTAAATCTGCCAATACCATGTTCGAATAATCATTATTAGACAATGTAAGGCTTGGCTCTACTTTAGCATTAACTATGATCGTAAGGATATTGCTATCATCATTGACTGCTACTCCATTATGACCTGACAGCACAACTTTTACATTGTCATCAGAAATTTGGTAATTGCCCTCATTCAGTGCAAATACTTCAGAGTTTAAGTTTGTGATATCGCCGCCATTGAGATTAAGATCAATCTGTAATCCCATGAGATTAAGAGCGTCAGCTGATGACAGTTTAATCTCATATGTTCCCTCGGCTATAGAATTTATCTTGTAATTGATATTTCTGCTTCCAGATCTTATCACTGCTTTATAATCATTTACCCTAGCACTACCATCCACATCACCAGACTTAATACCTACGAAGTCATGTGACAACATGTAGTTATCAGGAGTTATGATCACCTCTTGAGAAGCATTGAAAACATCAAGGCCCTCAAATTGAGACATGCTTTCTGCGCTGTAGAAGACCCACTCATTGCCATTTCTATACTCATCATCAGTACCTAAAAGCACTCTCCTCATCTCTACAAGATCTAACGCAGTTACGCCACCATCAAAGTTGACGTCAGCAGCGATCAGCTTACCTTCTTCCACGAATGTGGCTAAACCTAAAATGTGTCTCTGTACCAATATGATATCGAGCACTGACAGCCCATTTATTGCCTCATCGTCTTTGCCTGAGCTCAATGTATATGACTCATCTATTGCTGGTGCATTAATTTCATATCGTCCGATATTATTAGTAATGGCTAAGCCTTCTTCACCCAGTTCAACTGCAACATGTGAAATATCTTCTCCGTAGAATGTTTTCACACGGCCTTCTACTGTGGAAGTATTAGCCGTCTCCGCCACAAGACATCCGCCGTCTGTTGAACAGTCAGACTTCACCATGATCTGGTCTACATCCCACACTGATACAGAACTATCGTTATCATCGGTTAAGCAGTATCCTAATAATTCAAACGAGAATGTTGTTGCTGTCATTACCTCGAATCCTGCTAAACCAGAGAAGTCAAACTCCTGCAGGCTCCATGTTCTTCCAGTAGCATTTTCAGCACTGAGGAATACCTCCTCACCATCTCTCAATACCCGTATCCCATAAAACACTGGGAATCTATTTTGACCACTATCGCCTAAAATCCACGCAAATTCCGCTGGTGCTTGCTCATAGAAACTAAGACTTGTCAATGATGCACTTGAAGAACCCGTATTAGGAGCAATTGAAACATCAAAGCGTAAGGCAAAATCACTGTTGCTCTCAAATGCACATCGATCTGAAGGGCTTACACAGATAGCTACACCACCATCTACTCCTGGTGTACAAGAATGTGTGAAAGTCTCTGGATTATTTCTGAACGGAGCATTCACAACACCTAACTGCGCACATGAAGCATCATTAGAAATAGCACCTTGGAATTCTGAATAATCTTCATTGGTGCCACTATTTATAAAGGCGTTGCATTCCTCCAGGCCAAACATTACGGTAGACATAGCCATAGACGCATCAACAGGATCTTGTTTTGTGACTGCTACAGAATTAGAGAGATCAAAGCACCCCGTCAAGCTAGCGGCATTCTGTCCAACTGCCAGACCTCCTACCTCTCCAAAAGAGGTAATTCTCCATATGATGCATGATCCATTACCAGTGTTGGCTATACTTACTGCCCGGCTACTCTGAATAGATAATATGTTTAGATCAGCGTCAGTAACAAGGTACTGTGCTGCTCCTGATCCTCCGCCAGAAAAGTCTACATTTAAGTTTGCCCCAGAATCATCTACACACACTGTTACGTTACTCGAGCCATCAACACTTATCGTACCAGCATCGGGAGAGTTTCTTACGACTCTAAGTGAATTTGACAAATCAAAACATCCCGATAGTGACGACAACTGTGTCCCTACGATACTCGGATCTAATGGCATGTCAGATGCAACATTATATACGAAGCAAACTCCAGGTACTATTGATTCAAAATTGAGAGGACTGCTTGCTGGCAATGCTAAAATTACTCCAGCATCGTCAGTTACAACAAGTTGATTGACTGCTCCTCCTGCACCGTCGATTGCGACTGCAACAGGATCATTAGTTCCTATACCTACACATATCTGCAATTCATTACCTGGCGTACCTACAAATGACAGTGTTCCGCCAACAAAATTCAAGTCTCGTGATACAGCTATTGGATTACTCAATGAGAAGCATCCGTCTAAGCCATTAATATTCCCCCCTACTGTTGCATTGTTCAATACACCATTGAACGACACCCTAAGAATCTCGAACATTCCAGAAGTAAGACCATCTAAGGTAAATGAGTTGCTATTGCTTACTCTTAATATCTGCCCTGAACCATCAACTGCGAGATAAAGTGCTGAACTGCCTATTCCTCCAGCAACATCAAACTGAAAGACCTGACCTGTATTATTAGGACACAGCAATAAAGTTGATCCTCCTCCTATGCTAATCGATCCACCTGCTGTATTGCCATCTGCTAATGTAATCTGCACAAAATTAGAGAGACCGCCACAAGTAGCAGATAAGCTAAACACACTTGTTCCAGGAGTAAATGCTTGTAGTGTCCCGTTATAAGCGAATCGGTATACTCTAAATGTTCCTGGTTCTACTCCTGCTAAATCAAAGCTATTAGAATTCTGCGAAGAAATGATCGTTCCATCTGTTGTCGTCAGGAACCAAAGATTATTCTCCGCTTCTAAGTTGGCACTCATTAGTTCGAACGTAGGGTTATTAGTACATAATCTAACATCCGAGGTATTATTCAATGTTGCAATGACGCCAGGATTCACAGACAACTTTGATACATTGACTGGATTGGATAGTTCGAAACAACCCATTAGCTCACTGATATTTCTACCAACGGCGAGATTCTGTGTACCGATTCCATGTCTTATATTCCAAATCTGGCACCCGTCTCCAAAATTTCCGCTGACGGAAACATTAGTACCGCTTCCTTGAAAGCTTAAAATATTGCCCGCAAGATCGGTCACTATATAATTTGAAAAAGGCGAGCTGCCCCCCGTTTCGGTAATTGTTACTGAAGCATTGGCATTTAGACTACTAAAGCATAATTCTGTTGAGGTAGCGCCACCTACAGAAATACTTGAAGCAAATACTTCACTTATATTGACAACTATAGGATTTGAAAGCACATCACATGATGGTGCCAATAGACTAAGATCCGCACCTATCTGAGCTGGCTGATTCTGACCATCAAAGCTAAGCGCATAAATCTCTATTCTTCCAGCTGGCAGTTCACTCAGATCGAGATTCGGACCATTTAAGAATCCCGTTACAATATTATTCTCATCTACAACTGGATATATGATATTAGGGAAAATGTTATTCCTCAGTACTGTCTCGAGGATCATGCTGCTTGTGTCTGTCCTACATATATTAATCGATGTAGTATTCGCGGCAGTAGCAAATACTCCACCTCCTGTGGCTCTCTTATTAGCCTGAATAGACGCTGTACTAAGCGCAAAACATCCTGAAAGATTGTCAATATTCCCTCCTGGCACTAAACCGGCCACGGATCCTTCTGATATGATATATCTAATAAAGCAATCTCCCAATGGTAGACCATCTCCATTGATATTGCCATCAACTCTTACATCAATTATCCTTCCATCTGGATCTAAAATAACAAACCTGCCAACTGCTCCTGAAGGAGCGGCAGATCCAGATACTTGAATGATATCATCAATTCCGTCTCGAGCACAGATGTCAAAAAACTGCTGTGGAGCACTAATAGTTGGCGTTGATAATCCCTGACGCTGGAATCTTATGCGATTAGAAACTAGCGCACATCCGGACAGTCCATCTATCGAAGCTCCCACTTCAAGGCCACTGACATCGCCTACGAACTCTACTCTTGCTACATCGAAACTGGTTAGACTAGTAGAAAACAATTCTGATGCGCTGTTAGCAATAGCAGCAATCATATTACCATTAAGGGCGACATAGATTCCTTGAGCACCGGTGTTGGTACTATTCAAATCAATACGAGTCATTGGATTAACACAAAATGTAATCGTAGACCCATCGGGTGATGAGATCACTGGTGTTGTATCTAAGCTTAGGCTATTCACTGAAATAGCATTAGAAAAGGCGAAACAGCCTGTAATATTTTGGATATTATTCCCAATGACTGCGTTTTCTAATACTTCCTCGTAGGAGATGTTTAGTACCTGGAACGATCCAGCACCAAAGGATGCAAAGTCTATAACACTGGCCGTAGAGAGCGATATGATCGCACCACTCATATCGGTAACTACTAGTGTACTATTGGAACCTGAGTTACCAGACACATTGAATGCGACAGTAGTACTCCCCGCATTAAGACATATGTCAGTAAGATCAGTAGTACTGAGTACTCCACCTTGTGGAAGATCTGTCGCACATGACGCATTGATCATTAAATCATCGATGTCCCATATCATCACATCACCAGTCCCATCTACACAGTATGGCAATATCTCCAACTGATAAGCTACTGAACCATTAGTGGCAAAAGCATCGCCTCCTGAAAACTGAAAGTTCGCTAGATTCCAAGGGGCGTTTGTTGAGTTTCCTTCTGATCTAAATACCTCGACACCATCTCTCAATAATCTCACTGCAAACAATGATGGAGGATTATTCTCACCTGTTTCTCCCTGTATCCATTCAAAAACATCTGGACTTCTGTGTTGAAAACTAATCGAGGTTAATGTAGCGTTCTGATCAGCACTTCCTGTCAAACTGAATGGAACTATAATTCTATTCTCAGAGCTAAAATCAGCCTGACAAGCCATCGCTGCAGAAACACACATCGCTGTGCCTGTGAAACCAGGTGTACATGAATGATTATTAACAGTCGGATTAATTCTAAAGAGAGGTCCACTTGATGAGAGAATATTACACTCTGAATCTGATTCAACAATTGCTGTAAACTCGCTGTAATCTATGTGCTGTTCGGCACCGATTAAAGCTTGACAGTCGTCAAAATCATAAGTAAGTCTTGCATTTTGGGTGTCATTATTGCCGTACAATGAGGTAAGGCATAGGCATAAAAGTACCAGGGTACTGTAAATGGGAAATCTAGTCATATCACCGCAAGTTTGGGTTTTCTAAAATTGCACTAGCGTAAAGATCGGTAAGACGGCGAGGTTAATGCTAAAGGTATACCCTATATTATTCAAATGGTCAAATATTGTTGACTTTAACATGTTGCTATAGAGCTAATTATAAAACACCCATTTTATTATAACAAATTTTTATATGTGTTTCTGTCTTCAAAAGGACCTAATGTTTGTACCATAATTACGGTATGCCTCACGCAGGAAACATTTAATATGACAATCATGACAAAAATATTCCAGTAAGCTGTTCAATATCTATCGTGCCTAAGGCGTAGAGCCCCATACACAAGGGGAATTTCGTTATTCAGTTCTGAACCTTAGCCCTTTACTGTAGGCCAGAATAGCCAGCAGATAGATAATAAAAGAGAACATATCGCCAATAGACACAAGAGAGTACCAAAATAATTTTGACCTGATAAATCGCATGTAGCTCCTACCAACCAAACAAAATCTCAATGAGATGCAATACGGCTTAGAAAAAAGCTTCGTACATAACCAAGAAGACTCCAGCACCTGCTAAGAATCCCAATGCTGCAAGCCAAGCAATATTCTTCAGATACCAGATGAAATCTATCCGCTCCATACCCATTGCGGCTACACCTGCTGCAGATCCTATGATCAACATACTACCGCCAGTACCGGCTGAGTACGCGATAAAATGCCACAGCTTGTCATCTATGGCTTCAGTGTACATACCCATTGATGCAGCCACCAGAGGCACGTTATCGATTATGGCGGAGAAAACTCCAAGTAGCATAATCACTAAATCTTGCGATGGCACCGAGGAATCCAACCAAGCTGCAAGTCTATTGAGTACACCAAGTGACTCCAATGAGCCTACCGCCATGAGTATTCCTAAAAAGAACAATATGCTAGACATCTCAATCCGCGACAAAGCGGTATGTGCAGAGTAGAGATGCTTCCGCTCTTCCTCAAAATCTTCTTCAGGATGTATATATTCAGATACCAACCAGACAATACCGAGCGCTAACATCATACCCAGATATGGAGGCATGTGGGTGATACTCTTAAATATAGGAACAGAAATCAAACCAGCTATACCCACAAAGAGCATAGTCTGACTGCTGAGTACTCGCCGTTGACTTTCCTCTTTTTCAGAATCGACTTTAGCCAACTGAAGTGAGCCCTGAAACGGCTTAGTAAGCGAAGCTATAAAGGTTGGCACCGCAAAACAGACTAAGGAAGGAATAACCAAGTGTGTAATTAGACCCACAGTAGATACTCGATCTCCTATCCACAACATTGTAGTGGTAACATCTCCAATAGGTGACCATGCCCCACCCGCATTGGCAGCAATAACTCCCATACAGACGAACCAAAGTCGCTCCATCTTATCAGGAACCAATCGCCTCAATAAAGAAACCAAAACGATAGTAGAGGCAAGATTATCTAGTGTAGCAGATAGGAAAAATGCCAGTATACAGATCAGCCAAAGCATCTTTTTCTTGCTGTTAGTGGTGATCCTGTTAGTAATGACAGAAAAGCCCTTATGTAAGTCTATCAACTCAACAATAGTCATGGCTCCGATCAAAAACACCAATATTTCCGCAGTCTTACCGATGTGGTGCAATAAGACCCCACCTAAAAAGTCGTAGTAGTCTCCCTCTCCATGATCCATACCATGGCCATGATGATCTATGATATCCAAATGACCGACAGAGATCAAGGCCCAACAAAGCGCACCCATAATGAGTGCAGGCACCGTTTTATCAAGGTGAAGAGGATGTTCGAATACAATGATCAAATATCCAAGGATGAAACATATTATAACCGCTGCAATCATATCAAATACTGTCTTGAGGTTGTAATAATATTAAATTCTTTCAAGCTACTAATGTGAATACAATTATTTGCTGTCTAAGCCCCAGCATTTTTTACGTTATGATATCCCATCACGCCTAATTCTTTGATCAGTCGGTCCCTTTGATCGCCTTGGATGATGATTTCAGCGTCCTTTACGGATCCGCCAACACCGCATTTGGATTTAAGCATCTTGCACATTTCCTTCATCCTTTCCTCTGATAAGGTCAAACCCTTAATTATACTAACTGCTTTACCTCCTCTACCCTTTCGTTCTAGATACACCCTCAATACATCATCGAGCGCAAGCTCTTCCTCTTCTTGATCTTCATGTTCGGTTTGCAAATCAGCATTGTCAGGATTGCCTAAAGATTGAAAAACATCCCATCCGATAGCCTTGTCAAATTTATCCTTTGCCATTCACATTAATTTTGCCTCTTTTTATGCACAAAATGCAAAGCTCTTGGTTATAATGTATATCCAAACAAGATTTTAATACTATGCCATCAAAAAAAGTCGAATTTCTCAATAGCGACGGAGTAAAATTATCTGCTAAAATTGACTTGCCTCTAAGTAGATCTCCATATCCTTTTGCACTTTTCGCTCATGTCTTTACCGGTAATAAAAACCTGACGTCGGCAAGGCATATCAGTCGTGCGCTCACTCAAAATGGAATCGGGGTAATGCGATTTGACTTTACCGGATTAGGGGAAAGCGAAGGCAATTTTTCCGAAACTAATTTCTCTTCTAACATAAGTGATATAGAGTCTGCCGCGGCCTACTTGGAGGAGCATTATGTCAGTCCGTCTATATTAATAGGTCAATCGCTTGGAGGCTCTGCAGCGCTATTTGCCTCTCAAAGGATTGATAGTATAAGAGCCGTTGTAACCATCGGCTCACCATCATATCCTGAGCATGTCACGCATCTGCTGAGTGACAATCTCGAAACCATAGAGAAAAACGGTTGCGCAGTAGTTAATGTCGGAGGTCGAGAATTCACGATTAAAAAACAGTTCTTAGATGACCTACGGAGTCAGAACCATACCGACGTAATTAAGAACCTCAAGAAGGGCCTACTGGTGATGCACTCTCCTCAAGACTCCATTGTAGGCATTGATAATGCTGCCAACATCTATGCTTTGGCAAAACACCCTAAGAGCTTCGTAACACTCGATGGAGCTGATCACATGTTGACTAATAAAGAAGATGCCAAGTATGCTGGTACAGTAATTTCCTCATGGGTCCGCAGATATGTAGAATTCCCTGAGGAGCTACGGTTGAAAACTGACAAGGATGTCGTAGTAAGATTAGAGGATGAAGACATCTATACTACTGACATACTAGCAGGAAGTCACAGTATGATTGCTGATGAACCAGGGTCTATAGGAGGACACAACTTCGGACCTTCGCCATATGAACTCCTAAACAGTAGTCTAGGTGCTTGTACTGCTATGACACTACAGATGTATGCCCGGCGCAAAGGATGGGATCTACAAGAAGTTAAAGTTCATCTCTCACATGCTAAAAAGAACATTCATACGGATGATATGCTAGAAATCGAAACGCCAAGCAGGCGTATAGACCGATTTGAAAAAGTCTTAGAACTTGTGGGTGACCTCGATGAGAAACAAAAGCGAAGACTCATGCAAATAGCCAGCAAGTGTCCCGTGCATCGGACGCTGGCGAGTCCTCAGGAATTCGCTACCAGATTACTAGAAGACGAAGACTGGACTATACATTAAGACCAGATCACCTTATCAGACGCTTCATGCCAGCCTAAAAACTTTTGGCCATACATATCGTCTATCTTACCTCGCTTAACCTTAAGCGTAGGAGTCAATATGTCATTGTCGACTGACCATTGCTCGGTGTCAATTATAGCTGTTGATATGTGTTCGTACTTAGCTCGATCTTGATTAGCGGCGAAGACACTTTCTTGTATAGATTTGGCCACCTCCTCTTTGCTCGCTTTCTGACCTATCTCCGAGAGATTGAGTAATGCAATAGGTTGTGGTATACCCAATCCAGCAACACAGACTTGTTCAACGAAGTCATTTTTCATGATGACTTCCTCCATGGGATTAGGTGTCACATAACTTCCTTTAGAAGTTTTGAATGCATCCTTCACTCGACCAATCACTCGGACATAACCATTGGCATCGATAGTACCACGATCTCCACTATGCATCCATCCATCCACTAGGACTTCTCTAGTCTTCTCGGGATTCTTATAATATCCGGTCATCATATACGGAGTCTTCATCAATATTTCATCAGTATCGGGATCGATTTTTACTTCGCCAAATGGAATCGCCTTGCCTACAGAATCTTGTGGTGAGTTAGGATTTGGACTATTAGTCATAGACCCGCACACTTCCGTCATCCCATAAGCTTCGACCAAATGTATATCCAGTTTCTTATAAAAATCTTTTATAAATGCAGGAGTAATAGCCGCTCCTGTAGCCGCAATCTTGATGTCACGCATACCCAGGGCTGTACGAAGTTTCTTTTTCACCATCCCCGAGACAAAAGGGATCTTGAGCATCCGGTCAAGCTTTTTCTGAGGCATCTTAGCCAATACACCTAAATAAAACTTAGTCCATATCCTCGGTACTGCAAAAAACATCGTCGGCTGAGTATCCTGAAGATTCTTGGCAAAAGTATCCAGGCTCTCGGCGAATGAGATAGATCCTCCCATGGCGATACAAGGCACCTCGACTCCCAAGCGCTCGCCGACATGATTAAGCGGTAGAAATGAGAAATTTTTCCAATTTTTGACTTTACCCATGCCTAGCCAATCAGTCTTGAGCTCATTAGCAATTATTAACCCTGGTGTCTTGTGGACATGCATTACACCCTTCGGAGTACCTGTTGTTCCAGACGTAAATTTAATAGTCCATAGATCATCGCCATCTGGAATAAAATTCTCACTAGTTGGCTCATAATTACTAAGCAATGTGTCCCAATCCTCACCCATTGTAATCTCTGCATTATCAGCATAATGTGGAAACTTAATGACACCGACATGATCAGGAATAGCATCACCCTTGTTACCCCAACTATCAAGCTTGCCTACGAACAATAACTTAACATCACTGAGTTGGACAACTTGCTCCAATTGCTTCTTCGGAAGGCTGGCGTAATATGGTACAGATACATACCCACCCATCATAATAGCCAAATCTGCAAGTATCCAGTGGTAGCAATTCTTAGAAAGAATACCGATATGGTCTCCTTTTTGGAGTCCCTTAGCGGCTAGTGCTGTTGCTATCCGACGTGCCTGTTGACCAGCTTCTTTATAGGTCAGTGTTTTCCAACTATCTCCTTTAGGTTGTCTTAAAAAGACCTTATCTGGCGTGGTAGATTCCCAATGATAAAAATGCCCAATGATAGTCTTGTACTCAGTATTCATCACGATCAATTATTTGAAGTGATCAAAATAACATTGATTTTTAATTTCGACTGTATCCCAAGAGAGCAATTTTAAATTTGCAACGATCCAAGACACAATTATTTTTATCTAAATAGAACCATGGCTTGATGGCACGTATCTATCTCAAGAAAAATTATTTAATTTGATATCATCATGGCGTTTTACTTCAAAACTCTCGCTTGGAAAAGCTTCAAAAGATCTCCCCTATTAGGGAGAAACATTGCGGAAGGAGGCTTTAAACTTCTTTTTGGGTTGTATTTCGCTATGATAATCTTTGCAACAAGCGCAGCAGGAGGATTTATACTCGAGAAGTATTACCCAGATCTTAACGTAGTTCACACTGGAGGAGCGATCATTATGTATTACTTCATATGTGGACTCATTATGAGGTTCGTATTTCAACAATTCAGTGGATTACACATCAAACCCTATATGCATCTACCAATCGAAAAATCTAAGCTTACCAACTTTATGTTGAATCGCTCCTTTTTTGACTTTTTCAACTTGTTTCCTTTGTTGCTGGTAATACCGTTTATGATTGTGTCCGTCCGACCTGTTGTAGATGATTTAACATTCTACGGTTTACTGCTTTTTTTCATGGGTCTGACATTAGTAAATCATTTTGTAGCATTCATAATCTCCAAGAGTCAGACAACAATCTCCCGATGGTTACTCATGCTTATCCCGCTATTAATATTTGTGATATATCTTGACTATCAGTATTCACTGGGTTTGATTGACCATCTCTCAGCAATTATAAAAATGGTGATTTTCAACCCGTGGATCATGCCAGTGCCAGCAATCTTAGCGATCCTGCTATACATCAGGTTGCGTCAGAGTCTAAATGCTCAAATCTATGATCTCAACAGTAACCAGAGCGATAGGATGTATGGTGCTACTCTGGACCTAGCATTCTTAGATAAACATGGTGCAGTTGGGAGTATAATACAACTGGAGACACATCTCATGTTGAGGTCAAAAAGAGCGAGGCAATATGCCTATACGAGTATTTTTATGCTGCTGTATCCACTTATCATTTTTGGTGGCTCAATCCAAGAAGAAGGCGTATTATCCATGTTAGCTGCAGTTTTCGTGGCCGGCGCATTTAGTCTTAATTATGGCACATTGTTGTTCTCGTGGAATAGCATGCATTTTGACCTGCTCTTATCCAGGATGCACAATATCGAAGACTACATCAGAGCAAAGTATTACATATTAGCTGGGTCTACCATACTATTTACGCTGATAGGGCTGCCTTACATGTTCCTAAGTGTGAATTTTTATCTTATGGTATTGGCTGTAGGATTATTTGGTCTTTCTGTAATTCCTATGATCTACGTTCTGTTTTCATTGTATAATTCTAAAAAAATGGACCCCAATGAAGGAGGGGCTTTTTCAACTTCCGGTTTCGGCGTGATGCACTTTGTTATTATGATTCCAGTCATTGTGATCCCTTCGTTGATCTTTTATGGAAGTAATCTGCTTTTTGGGAAACCTTGGGGAATGCTACTTATCGCTCTGACAGGGTTAATTTGTATGATGGTCATGAATCCTTTTATACGGTGGGCCGTGAGAGAATTTCAATCAAGAAAGTATATTTTAAACGAAGCATTCAGAGAACAATAGAGATGAACAAAGAACTTATTCTTGAGGCACGAGACCTTACAAAGAGCTACAAGAGCCAAGAGGTTCTGAATGTGAAACATATCGAAATTCAACAAGGAGAAATCGTTGGGTTGATAGGAAATAACGGAGCTGGAAAGACCACACTTATGAGTCTTATACTGGATCTTATTAAACCAAGCTCAGGTTGGGTCAAGAGCAAGTCCACCCTGGTATCACAAAGCGAAGAATGGAAACAATATACTGGCTCCTATCTAGATGAAAGCTTCTTGATTAATTTTCTTACTCCGGATGAATACTTCAAATTTGTCGGAGAATTGCATGGTATGAAATGGGTTGAAACAAAGGAGTTTGTCAGTGGATTCGAGAATATTTTTAATGGTGAGATTCAGGGTCAAAAGAAGTATATCAGAGACCTTTCTAAAGGGAATCAAAAGAAGGTAGGCATAGTAGCGGCTCTCATCGGAAGTCCTGATATAGTTATTTTAGATGAACCATTTGCTAACCTCGATCCTACCACGCAGCTCCGTATCAAAAAGCTTGTACAAGATCTAAGTGAGTCTACTACCTCTATCATAAGCAGCCACGACATAAATCAGGTGACTGATTTAGCCAGTCGAATTATTTTGTTGGAGAAAGGTCGCATTGTCAAAGATGTCCAGAAGAATGAAAGTACGCTCAAAGAACTCTCAGAGTACTTCCATTCCCAATTGTCTAAAGACTCTAATTCTAATCAAGACAATATCACACCCTCTTAATTGCCTACACGCCGCATGCTCAGCTAACGAGTGATTTATTCATTATCCGCTACTTTCCGCTAAGGATATACTTACTCCAATCTACTTTTTTCGTTTTCTGGATGTATTCCATTGTCCGACCAGGATAATTGTTAGGAAGCGATCCATCTGCTGAGCGATACCAGCTATGATCTACTTGAGACCAAATCATGCCTTCGAGCCTCTCCTGAGTTTGCTTGAAATATTCATCCATGGCTTGCTGCTTAACATCTATGGAATCCAAATTTTCACTATTCATCTTGTTGATGCATTGTGCTATATAATTGGCTTGGCACTCACTCATTATTATAATAGAGTTATGACCTAGGTTGGTATTAGGGCCGTACATCATGAACATATTGGGAAATCCATGTACGCTTATTCCAAGGTAGTTAGCTGGGCCTTCTTGCCATGCCTCTCTAATCGATTGATTGTTCGTTCCTATGACCTCTATTTCTTTCAAGAATGGATTAGTTATAAATCCGGTAGCAAAGATCAAGGTATCTAGTTCATATAACTCATCTTCTGTCTGTACGCCTGTGGGTAAGAGGCCTTTAACAGATGCTGTTATAAGCTGTACATTATTTCTGGCTAAAGCCGGATAGTAAGTATCTGAAAACAAAATACGCTTGGCTCCCATAGGATATTGGGGCGTTAATTTTTGCACAATTTCTTCATCCTTGATATGTTCTTTTATAAAGCTGAGGCTTTTTGATTCATATAGCTTTCTGAGGCCTTTGTTGCCACCTTTCATCAGGAAGAACAATCCTCCACCAAGCAGCCATATCCGAAGTCTATATAGACTTAGCAAAAAGGGGAAACTTCTTACGATCTTCTTTTCCCAATCTTTATACAAGCGATCTTGCTTGGCTAGCATCCAATTAGGAGATCGCTGAAATACAGTGACATGCTGTGCCTCCTTGGCTATCTCAGGGATGAATTGTACAGCACTGGCCGCATTACCAATGACACCTACCTTTTTTCCCATAAGGTTTATGTCATGATTCCATTGGGCAGAATGAAAATTTGGTATGGCCAGGGTCTCGATACCTTCAAAATCAGGTATCGATGGATGATGCAGTTGCCCTATTGCAGTAATCATAAATTGACAGTGGAAGGTCTGACCTTCTTGAGTCTGTATCTGCCAAGTGCTCTCTTGATTGTTCCAGCTGGCGCTGATCACAGCTTGCCCAAACGAGATATGACTCCGCAAATCATACTTATCAGCAACGTGATTAATGTACTGCAATATCTGTGGTTGCATAGACCATTTATACTCCCAATCAGGATAGGGCTCAAATGAATAACTATACAATGCTGATGGAATATCACACTCCGCTCCGGGGTAAGTATTCTCTCTCCAAGTACCTCCTATGTCTGTCTCTTTCTCCAGTATAATGAAATCCAATATCCCTTTTTCTTTCAATTTTATGGCCATACAAAGCCCCGAGAAACCCGTTCCAATTATTACTGCAGTATGAGTCATATGTGAGCCTAAAATAAAGAATTCTAAAACCAATGACTGAGGTCATATTTGTCATCATGGATTATAGTTCTATATTTCATGAGTGGTTAGATATACTTGACACATAGATCGAGATGAAGAACAAAATAACAGTTATCGGAAGTAGCAATACCGATATGGTAATTATGACTGACAAACTACCAGTTTCAGGGGAGACAGTCATAGGCCATCAGTTTAGCATGCACCACGGAGGGAAAGGCGCTAATCAAGCAGTAGCTGCTGCCCGACTTGGGGGTAATGTAAGCTTCGTAAGCAGAGTTGGTAATGATGTATTTGGAACGGAGGCCCTCGATCACTATAAGCAATCAGGGATTGATACCTCATTAATATCCAGGGACCCTATTGAAGCATCGGGAACTGCGCTAATATTAGTTGATAATCAAGGAGAGAATTCAATTGCTGTAGCGCTGGGAGCCAATAAGAACTTAGATCCGGAATTACTTAAAAAGGCAAGGTCTACAATTCAATCGAGCTCATATGTACTTACTCAGCTAGAGACTCCACTTGAGACGGTCGAACAAGTAGGTCGTATGTGCCGGACTTACAAGGTACCATTGATCTTAAATCCTGCCCCAGCTGTGGAGCTTTCCGATGAGCTTTTGGCTCATGTTGATATAATCACACCCAATGCCATTGAGACTTACCAATTAACAGGTATCAAGCTGAGTGGTGAGCAAAGCATAAAGGACGCTTCCTCAGTCTTGCACAATAGAGGGATTGACACAGTGATCTTAACATTGGGTGGGCAGGGAGCCTATCTAAGTAGTGCTGACTTTCGTGGGTATATTCCTGGTGTCAAAGTAGACGTCGTCGATACCACGGCAGCAGGAGATACATTTAATGGAGCGTTGGTTGTGTCGCTTAGTGAAGGTTTCGAACTTCAAGAAGCAGTAAGATTTGCCAATAAGGCTGCGGCTTTTTCAGTATGTAGGCTCGGGGCACAGTCTTCAATACCTTATCGTAAAGATTTATAGTTGACCAGGTAAAAAAGATGAGCTTAATTATAAAAGTTGCCCAACAATCTTCTTATTACTTTGCACGCTGATAATTGTGAATCGCCATGAAAAACAAAAACCCCATTTTATTTGCCTTGTTAGCTCTTATGTCCTGTGATTCTGAATCCAAAATTATACATGAGAATATTGCTATAGGTACATACACACGTATGGAAGGACATGTATCAGGTGATGCCGACGGCATTTACTTAGGGCAACTTAATACGCAGACAGGACAGCTTACTATAAGTGATACGATAGGAGGTATAGTAAACCCGTCATATCTACAGGTAAAAAATCAAAAAATCTATGCAGTGAGTGAGGTGGCGAATGGGACTGGCAACCCAATTGGTAAGTTGCACATTATAGATCTCGCAAGTAAAGAACATCAAGTCATCTCTGTAAATGGAGACGCTCCATGCCATGTGAATATCACAAACCAAGGTGATTATGCTGTAACAAGTAATTACCTCAGTAAGGTATCATTGGTTGCATTGAATAACGACCCAAAGCTTAGTGAGGCTTTATTGATAGAGGGTGATACGCAAGGGCCTCCTCGTCAGGAAGCACCACATCCTCATATGTCGGTCATTGCCCCTGACGACGAGACTGTCTTAGTTGCTGACTTAGGACTTGATGCTATCATTCATTTTCAATTGAAAGAGGGATCTTTAATAGAGCTAGCACGAACTCAGACCTTGCCTAAAGCAGGCCCAAGACATATGGTGGTCGATCGTCAGAATAGTATCGTCTATGTCATTACAGAATTGAATCATAGTATAGAATCTTTCCTATTTAAGGATGCACAGAGTCCTATGAACAGAATCAGATCTGTCTCAACTCTCAAAGAAGGTGGACATAATCCTAATGTAAACTGCTCAGCAATTCACATGCATCCGTCAAGTAATTACATTTATGCTGCTAATCGCGGTTTAAATGACGAACCAGAACAAAGCATATCTGCATTTAGAGTTTTGGAGCCTGGAGTACTTTCATTAATTGACACCTACCCTACTAAGGGATTGATTCCTAGGGATTTCACAATAAGTCCAGATGGTCAGTTTCTATTGGTAGCTAATCAAGAAACTGACAACATCTTCACTTATAAGGTTGAACAAGACGGTAGGTTGACAAGCACAGATTATATTACTGAAGTGAGGACTCCAGTCTGTCTTAAGTTTTATTAAAACTAATTTTGACTGTTCTTTTTCGGTGGGCTCTGAAGTTTCATCGTCTACTCACTCTATTCCAGCTGCAATTCCGTCGATCAGAGTTAATAGCAATATGCTCATCTATTATCTCAAGGCCTCAAGGCAAATAGGTAAGAGCCCTATTTCCCTTTATCAATGTATGTGTTCAAACTGCCAGGTATTTTGTGATAACTCGCATTTCTGAGTGAAGATCTTCTGATGATGCCTTTATTTTAATCAAGATGATCAGTCGAGTCGATAAAATCATGGTGGAAGGAGCGCCTCAAGATAAATCTTCAGGATTATCGCATATATCATAATGAATGGAAAATCAATCATCCATATAATACAATAGAAATACTGAAACATAGGAACTGATCACACCGCCAGACTTAATCTAATAGCATTAATCAATCATATATTGAGGGATATTCAGAGGTAAGGGCATAGCTATCTCATGTTGAGTATTACCCTTATGT
>CAZAXY010000022.1:0-36838 GCA_964489125.1 uncultured Saprospiraceae bacterium | reverse complement strand
ACCATAACTCTCGAGGGGACAAGCCGTACTATAACCCTATGATGGGTTTGATTGCACCAGATATGATGCTGTCATTTCACATGAGGCATTATCAGCACCACTTGGAGGCACAGTTTGGGCTTAAAAACCAAACTGCTTAATTTCTACCTTGGGTAATATGCTCTAACTAACTTGATGATCAATAATGGCTGAATGACGAGAAACAAGATAAAGCTATAATCCCATACCCAACTATATTCCATATGCCAGCTAATAGAACTTGAGTGCCAACCATATTGATACATTTTACTGAGTTTTTCTACTAGTTTAAATAATAAGATTACAAATAAAGTTATGATGGAGACATAGGTATGAGTTCTATCCATCCATAGTAATCGATGCTGGCGCCTACTTAAGAAGTACACTAATCCCGTCAGTAATAGATAAGTACTTAGAACTATCGCTATATGTTTAGCTGCAACTACATAGTAGGTATCCTAAAGTTGGAAGACCAGAGCGTCAATTGGACATAAAGCAATTGTCAACAGAATCAAAGTAACGCTAAACCACCAAACCTTATATAGTTGAGGCATGGCTCATAATGTTATTCTACCGATAGTGAATTGTAGAAAGTCTGTACAATTCGTTCCGCATTAATAAATGCCCAAGCCATTTCTTCATATCCTTCAACTACCACATCTGGGTCGATATCCTCCCATTTATTTCCCATCGTGATGAGTGCATTGACACGAGTCCGTAAATCCTTAAGCATACGCAAGTACGTTTCAAGATCTGCCTTGTTAGCCATTGGTCCATGACCAGGGATGATTTGTGTGTTATCGTCAACTATCAGCAATGCAGCACTTACAGCATCAATTGCACCATTAACAGATCCTCCCGAATTCAGGTCTATAAAAGGATATCTCTTGTTAAAGAAACAATCACCCATATGAAGCACATTCTCTTTGGGCATCCAGATGATAGCATCACCATCAGTATGAGCATTATCCACATGTATGGCATGTAATTCCACTCCACTAAAATATAGTTGTAGGTCCTCACCGTAGGTAATCACTGGGAGTGCTGCTTGCGGTGATGGAGGGATTACCCGATCTCCTCTAGTGTATTCTGTACTCATTCGTTGCCTCACATTTTTGTGAGCGATTATTTTCGCCCCTTCAGACCCAAATATTTCATTGCTACCAGTATGATCACCATGCCAGTGGGTGTTAGCTATATAGGCGATTGGGCCATCATTAAGCTCAGCGACTTTAGCTTTTATCTTTTCTGCGAGCGGAGCAAACTGATCATCTATTAATAGTGCGCCATCCTCTCCTATGATTAGTCCGATGTTGCCTCCTGATCCTTCAAGCATATAGACTTGATCAGTCAGATGCGTTTCGGTAATGACCACATCATCGAACCGTGACTGAGCGAAGCTCAAGGTTCCTATTATCGTGAATAAAAGGAGCAGTATTAGTTTCATGTTAATTATTTCTTTGGAGCCTTAACGAAAAAAATGTAACACTTGTTTAGGCAGGATTTAGCTCAGACGTCTTGGCTAGTTTCATAGGTACCGCTATACACTTCTTCTCCATGTAATCCGCTATTTCACGGATTAGTGATTGTGTCTCTACAGGCAATTCTGCAATGGCATCTTGATAGATATTATTTAGTGCACGCTCCTTAACTTTTTTAATTTCAATTGGAAGTGCTCCAAATGTTCGCTCAATCTTACGGCGATGCCACAATTGCTTAAATTCGTCGAGATAACTATTGAGGATGATTCTGGCGGCGGCAATGTTTCCACTACGCTTGCGTAGATTTTCGTCTGCTAGGATGCGGACCGAGTCTACACTGATATAGTCCACCTGATCCAATTGACTGACATCCTTTGAGATATTTTGAGGTATGGCGAGATCGACTATTATTTTTTTATTACTATCAATACAGATGCGCTGATAGACTTGGCCATCAATTACTGGCTCTTGCGAGGCAGTACAGGTGAATATACAGTCAAACCCTTCGCTATAGTTTGTCAGTTGATTCAGATGCATGGCTTGAGCACCCAGCTCCTCAGATAACTTTAAGGCATTGTCAAATGTGCGATTAAAGATGACCACATTGTGATATCCATATTTCTTCAGAAATCTTCCAACAGTAGTATTAGTCTCGCCAGAGCCGATCATCAATATGCGCGCATTCTGATCAACTTGACGTGTTAAGAAGGATTGTATAGCCAATGAAACTACAGATACAGGGCGGGCTCCGATGGCTGTATTAGTGTATACATCCTTAGCAGCTCTGACGACCATTTTTTCTACAAGTCTCATATGATCACCGCAGAGACCATGAGCTTTACACTGATCATATGCCTGACGAAACTGTCTAAAAATTTCTCGCTCTCCAACTACCAATGAGTCTATAGATGAGCACACTTCGAAAATATGACTGATCGCATTTATACCTTCATAGAATCGGACCAATTGATCCATGCTGTGATGATGGGTCTTGGATAATGCTGGATTGACAAAGCAGAATAAGTCTTCACAGTGTTCTTTACTGAATGATTGCTCGCCATAGAAGAAGAATATTACCCTGTTACAGGTGGCAAGATAGATCAGTTCCTCTTGACCAAAACGATTTTTCAGTTGATGTAACTTGGCATACAACTCATCCTTTTCTTTGTGGGACACCACAAAGTGCTTCAGGTCTTCGGTGTTGAGCTGTTTATGTGTAATCGTTACTAAACGAAAGTCTTTAATCATTCAAGTATCAAATGTATGATATAGCTTTAAGGCTATTGTCATCATAATGTCATAAGCATTATGAAGGTTCACCACAATTCAAATACTCCTTTAAAGTTATTGAAGGATATAGAGGAGTAAAATCGGGTCAAATTATCCAAATCTCTTCTGATATATACACTAGCCTCGGAGTTCATACCACGGTTGGGCGGAGATGGCTAATTAAATTAAATAATTCAACTGATAGACCTGCTAATCTCCATGCCCGAAGTTATAGCATTCGATTGAATTCAGAAAGTGCTCAAAGTCGGCTCCTATTTATAAAAGATACACTCAATAACTAAACCGTCAACTCTATCCAATTGCCTTCGGGATCTTGGATCACGCTCTCATAATAACCATCTCCTGTAGTACGAGGCTCGCCTAATATAGAGTATCCATCAACCCGAAGCCTATCTGTCAAGTCATCCACTTGCTGAGCTGAACCCAGAGACAGGGCAAAGTGGGCATAACCTATCATTGCTTCATGCGGGCTAGAAATCTTCTGAAGTCGAGGCTTATGCATGAGTTCGACCCTAGCACCAGAGTCGAATGTCAAGAAATATGACCTAAACTCTTTACGTGGGTTATGATAGAGATTTTTAGATTTGGCATTGAAATATTTCATATAGAATTCTCGCATCACCTCTATATTCTGTACCCATATGGCGATATGCTCAATCTTCATGATAGGCTATCTTTTCTGGCTGCCTTATACCGACCCTTGCCAAACTTAGTACCGTTAAATTCCGTAGTCAGCTTAAGCTTTTCTCGTTCTTCCTCTGGAAGATCGTTAAAGTCGCTGCACTGTGTAGAGCAGCATCCATTATGCGCTGTCGCACACTCTGAGCATTGAATGAATAGGATATGGCAAGCATCATTAGCACAGTTTGTATGAGCATCACTTGGCTTACCACATTGATGGCATTGAGCGATTACATCCTCTGAAATACGCTCTCCAAGTCTATCATCAAAGACAAAGTTCTTTCCGATGAACTTGTTCTCGATACCTGCTTCTTTGGCTTTACGAGCATATTCTATGATTCCGCCATCGACTTGATAGAGATTCTCAAATCCCCTGTGTTTAAAGTATGCTGTAGCTTTCTCACACCGAATTCCTCCCGTGCAATACATGATGACATTCTTTTCTTTATGTTCATTAAGGATGTCCTCAACGATTGGTAGCGACTCTCTAAAGGTTTCGACATCAGGCTTAATAGCTCCCTTGAAATGTCCAACCTCATGCTCGTAGTGATTGCGCATGTCGATCACTACCGTATCATCCTGATCCGTCATCTCATTAAACTGCTGGGCATTGATATGTACCCCGTTATCTGTCACATCGAAGTTTTCATCAGCTATACCATCAGCTACGATCTTCTGGCGTACTTTGATAGCAAGCTTAAAAAATGACTTACCATCATCGTCGATGGCCACATTGAGACGACAACCATCTAGAAAAGTGATGCTATATAATGCGTCTTTAAATCCTTCAAATCGGGCATCGGGGACAGATATCTGACCGTTTATGCCTTCGGATGCCACATAGATTCGGCCCAATACATCCGTTGTCGAAAGGATACTATAGAGGTGATCCCTAAAAATCTGTGGGTTGCCAATCTTGGCATATTTATAAAAGGATACGGTGGTACGTGGTATTGTAGACTTCTCGATCAGCTCCTTGAGCAATCGTCGATCTCTACGATTGTGAAGTTGTTTCATAGATACTGATTTGATTCAATTGCAGGTTGAACAAATTCGGCACAAAATTAGCTGTATATATCAAGTAAATCAACTGATTTCTGGTGTTGTCAACATAGAATAAAAATCGGGCGAACGCCCTACTCAATTATAAGTAGTAGTGGTCAGGATGGAACTATTTTATTATCTCGCGCCTTTAGATCAGTATTGAAACCTCTTTAGTTATGGACACTAATGCAACAGACAAGACACGCTATAGCGATGCAGAACTCCAAGAGTTTGATGCGATCATCGTTCGCAAACTTGAACAGGCTCGCGAGCAACTTAAGTTTTATGTAGATCAGATTGCTGAAGCTGGCCAATCTAGTGATAGTAAAAACAAGGGGTTAGAAGACAGCACATCATCTGTTGAATCTGAACGACTTAATACCCTCGCTGGTCGTCAAAAGAAGTTGATTCAGCATCTCGAAAATGCCCGGCTTAGAATCCAAAACAAGGTTTATGGGATATGCCGAGAGTCTGGCAAATTGATTTCTAAAGAAAGATTGATGGCGGTTCCACATGCAACATTGTCCATCTCTGCTAAAGAAAAACAAAAGCGCAGGTAATAGTCCTACTTAGGCTTATAATTAAGTTAGATACGCTTTATTTAGTTTGCAGATCCTGACCTAGCCGCCCTCTTGCTCGGATCTACTTGAAGAGGTGAAAATTTCAATTGATGTACGTATACGAAGGAGTACAACAGAGACAAAAAAGCCGAATTCCTAAAGCCGGTTGAGTTAATTTTCTGAGAGCTGAATTCTTAATAGCAAAAATCATCATTTCTCCGATTCATCTGATCAACCTATGGCGCCATGGTATTTGAATCTGGCTAAGCTAAACGGTAAGGCTGAACAGAGGAAACGAACATTGGGAATAGCAATTGCCAATGATTTTTTATAATTGTCTCTGTAGATTAGCTCATTCTGATTGAGCTATATTTACAGCAAACAAAGTGGTATGAAGGCGCTCTATTATATCGGAATGGTAATCTTTGGAGTAGGTATTGTATTGTTCTTTCTGAAGGAGTTTAAAGTGGCATTTGTCCAAAACATCAATGAGTCACTTATCAATATTATGTGGCCCATGGGCATGATCTTATATGGTTTTGCAATGATATTTCTAGACGCAGAAAAAAAGCAAGCTAAAGAATAGTTCTCGATCATTTTCCACACATAAATAAAAAAGACCCCTCAATTGCTTGAGGAGTCTAGTTCGAGTTAACACAAAATAGGATTGAGAAATGCTTTCAATTGGCTTAATTAGAAACCGTAAACAGCTGCAATTAAGAATGAGCTCAAAGAACCAGACGTTCCCCCATCGAACACATCACTATCAGTAGAATCAATTCTGAACTCAGGGATGATTGTCAAGTTCTCAACAGTGTACTGAGCAGAAATGGTGAAAGCTACTATGCTCTCGTCTGCTACGCCATACGTCAGACCAGCCTCGTCATTGAAGAACTCAATTCTGCCGCCAATCTTAAATGCATCTGATGTGGCAACTTGTATGTATCCTGCTACACCAGAAAATGCATCTTGAGCGGTAGTGGCATTAAGGCCTAAGTAGAGAGCATCCGTTATATCGATGCCTCCAGTGAAATCTAGCTGGAAGAACCCATCGGTGAATAATGCATTTACCCACGCACCACCATTCTCGAACTCATAGCCCAACTGTGCACCACCAAAGTAATCTGCATCTTCGTCAAGGCCTAACTGCCCCTCTACTGGCTGAAAATTTGTAAAATCAGTGCTGTTGAATACTCCCAACATCAATGAAAACCCTCCATCAAATGAGAAATCAGCTTTTAGCCCTGTATGACTGAAAGGGCCATAAGAGAACATGTATGAAGTGCTATAGTTAAAGTTTCCTGTAGGTGATATCACCTCATATCCTAAGAATGTATTGAAGTTTCCTAAGGTCAATGTTACGTTGTCTGACACATTAAGATATGCGTACAGTTGGTTTACAATGTTCGAGCTTCCCTCTGATAAAAACACTGCATCTGCCCCTCTTGGTCCAAATACTAAGTCGCCGACGAATCCTGCTTTCTTACCCTCATGTGCAGCAACAAGATTTACCATGCCCAATGCAAAACCATTGAGGTTAGCAAATGATGTAGCTGGCGCCTCACTACTACTCCTAAAGTAAGCATCAACAGATCCACTTAGGCTCACTGGTGGAATCTTAAACATCTCATCTTTATCCATTTCCTCAGTATCCTGAGCGTATAATCCCACTGCCATAAACGCTACGATAAATACAATAAAATACCTTTTCATTTTTATGAATTTAAAATTTTAATAAACTTGTTTGAATAGTATTCACTCGAGGTAATCAGAGTGAACCTTTGAGAAATAGACTTAAATATTACTTTTGTGCAAAGTCGTATGAAAGAATCGAGTCGTATGACTCTAAATTTGTCTAATAAACATAATTGTAAAAGCTCCTCAAGCTCAGATTGAGGAGCTTTTTTATATAATCAATTAATTATGTATACGCCCTCATTGAGTGTTCGGCCATATCTAATCCTCTCTCCTCTTCTTCTGCCGACACCCTGATTCCCATGGCTGCCTTCAGTATGAAGAATATGATAAATGCTACCACAAATGTGAATACACCTATCGCAAGGATACCTATGATCTGTGCCTTGAATGTCCCTACGCCTTCATCACAGCTGCCAAATATCGCAACCGCCAGCGTACCCCAGATGCCACATACCAAGTGTACTGATGTGGCTCCGACTGGATCATCAAGTTTAGCTTTATCAAATGCCGTAACTGACAATGGTATGATGATACCCGCTATAAATCCGATGATAATCGCATCAGTAATTGACATGACATCGGCGCCGGCAGTTATTCCAACCAGACCTCCTAAGAACCCATTAAGCACCATAGACAAATCATGAGACTTAGTCATTATATAACTACAGATAAATGCTCCGATGCCTCCTGCGGCAGCAGCAAGTGATGTGGTGACAAAGACAAGCGACACTAATTCGGAGTCAGCACTTAACACGGATCCTCCATTAAACCCATACCATCCAAACCACAGTAAGAATACGCCGATGGTGGCTAATGGAATACTCTGTCCTTGGATAGGTCTAATACCTTTGGATGTGTATTTACCCATTCTTGAACCTAACAATATAATACCGGCAAGTGCAGCCCAACCGCCTACAGAGTGCACAAGTGTAGAACCCGCAAAATCGTAGAAACCCAGCTGATCTAACCATCCCGCACCCCACTTCCAGCTACCTGTAATAGGATAGCTAAAAGCTACGAATATCGTAGAGAAGATTAAGAATGGCATCAACTTGATACGCTCAGCAACAGCTCCGGACACGATTGTCGCACCCGTAGCAGCAAACATCGCCTGGAAGATGAAATCAGTATAGTAATTCATATCTAATCCTTGACCCAACCCATATCCTTCAGTAGTATAACTTAGCCCAGCACCAGCAAAACCAATGAATCCTGAGCTCCCTTCAGCGAATCCTGGATACATGAGATTAAAACCGCACAGGCAGTAGGTTAATAGTCCGATACAAATGATCATCGCATTCTTGAATAGGATGTTGACCACGTTCTTTTTTCTGACGAATCCCGCCTCTAGAGCCGAGAAGCCCAAGTGCATAATGAATACCATTGCCGCGGCAACAAGTATCCATAGGTTGTGCACTGTTAATTGAGCAGCATCTGCCGAAGATTGGGCTGCCTCCACGGCTTTTGCGAGCTCAGCAGTTGATTGTATAAATGCTAACATATTTTTTCTTTTGAATTTTTAGTAGTTAGAGTGCGTCGTTTCCTCGCTCTCCTGTTCTTATTCTGATGAATTGCTCAACTGGTGTGACGATAATTTTTCCATCGCCGATACTACCCGATCTACCTTCAGCTAGGATGGTATCTATTACATTATCGACTTTGTCATCTGGCACGATGACTTCCATTTTTAGCCTTGGGATGTCTCCAGAATCATAAACCGCACCCCTATAAGTAACTTTGTCACCTTTTTGCTTTCCGTGACCATTAACTTCAAAATAGGTGAAGAATAAGATCCCATTCTTCTCTAGGGCTTCTGTGATATCCTCAAATCTTGAGAATCTTACAATAGCTTCTATTTTTTTCATGTGTAAGGATTGAAAGGGTTTCCTATTAATTAATTTCGAATGCAATTTTAACTTAACGTCAAGCCTTTCAGTAGCGCCATTCATTTTGGTTTGTTATCCTTAAGATTCAACCAAATAAACTTATCTTGCTGATTGTCAATGATTTAATCAAAAGGACTCTGTTATGCCGATTAGCAATTCTCACGATCTTTTTGGGCTTGTCAAGTCTTTGACGAAGGCTGACAAGCGTAATTTTAAGCTCTATGCTAAGCGTGTTCAGAGTGATGACAATATGAAATTCATACAGCTCTTTGACGTCTTGGACAAGATGAATGAGCTTGATGAAGACAAGGTTATCGAGCGATTAGATGACATCCCTAAAGGTCAATTGTCTAATCTCAAAAGACATCTTTATAAGCAGCTGTTGACAAGCCTGCGCTTGATAAATATCAGACGCATCAAGTCCATTGAGGTTAGAGAGCATATAGATTTCGCTCACGTTCTTTACGCTAAGGGCTTATTCCTGCAGAGCCTTAAGATTCTTCAACGCGCTAAGAAGATGGGCATCAAGGCAGAATTGGAGCTTGAGGTCCTACAAATCATTGAATTTCAGAAACTCATTGAATCTAGACACATCACCCATACTGGGCCAGTCCGTAACAAGGAAATAGTCACTGAGGCTAAGGAGCGACTCGATAAAGTCAATACCTCTACTCTTTTGTCCAATCTCCGTGTTAGGTTGCACAGTTATTACATCACTAATAGTCATGTAAAATCTGAGGAGGAAGAGCGTGAGGTGATAGACTTCCTTGATGAGAATTTACCTGACGTGAGGGATGAAGAGTTGGGGGATTTCGAAAGGATCTACTTATACCAGTGTATGGTGTGGTATTATTATATCCTGCTCGACTTTGCAGAGTGCTATAGATACGCGCATAATTGGCTTGACGTCTTCGAGGATAATCCACACCTAAAATTTGTAGATACAGATCTATACATGCGTGGATTTCACTATGCGCTGACGGCAGCATACAACTTACAAGATGTTGATAAGCTTCAGGCGGACTACCAAACACTTCAGGCTTTCAGAAAAAAGAATTACGCTAAGTTTAATGAGAACTCTAAGATTTTCTCGTTTCTATATACACACTGGGCACGTTTTAATATCCACTTTCTGCATGGCACCTTCGATCAGGGTATCAAAGATCTCGTCAGCACTCAACGACGCATCAAAAGATGGAAAAACACCATTGCTCCACATAGGATTATGGTATTCTATTATAAGATGGCATGGATGTATCTCGGCGCCAATCAGCCTGGTAAAGCAGTAGATCATGCCAACCTTATCATCAATGCCAAGCATAATGACTTTAGAGAAGATATCCAGGTATATAGCAGGATACTCTACCTTATGGCTCACTACGATCTCGACAATATCGATTTGATGCCATACTTGGTTAATACCGTGGAATCATTTTATAAGAAGATCAAAACGAAAAATAAACTTCAGACAAGCGCCATCCAGTTCTTCAAAAAGGTTTCCACGATCGGTATATCTGATCGCAACGAATTGCTCTTTTCATTTAATGAACAGATCCGCACAATTAAAACGGACCCATTTGAGAAAAGAGCCCTAGTTTATCTAGACATCGTCACCTGGATCGAGGCTAGGATTAGCAAGCGCTCCATAAGCGAAGTAATACTATCAAAAAAATAGGGTGATTAATTAATATCAATCACCCTATAAGTTATATCTATATTTAAAATAATAGGAGTCTTATTGTCTACCACCCATGAATTGCATCAAGAAGTATAGGAACATCACCAATGCTGATAATGCACTCGCAACATATGTCATTGCAGCCCACCATAATGCATCTTTAGCGCCATCATACTCAGCACCACGAGTTGTACCAGTACTATCTAACCATACCAGCGCTCGCTTACTTGCGTCAAACTCAACTGGCAAGGTAATCAATGAAAAGAGTGCTGTCATCCCAAACGTAATCACAAGAGCTAACGAGAACCATTGCCCTAATAGTGGAGATGCCGCAACACCAAACATGAATCCGTAGAATAATAGTTGCTGAATTCTTGACGAGGCCTGGACTATAGGCACTAATGTAGATCTCATCTTAAGCATACTATAGGCCGTTGCATGTTGTACGGCATGACCACATTCATGAGCTGCTACTGCTGCAGCCGCCACACTGCGTCCACGATACACATCAGGACTCAATGCTATAGTCTTCTTAGCCGGATTATAGTGATCTGATAGAAATCCTCGACCCTCGACGATATTTACATCACTGATGCCATAGTGTGACAACATTGATTTAGCCACTTCTGCTCCGGATTGACCAGAGCTGATTCCAATTTGGCTATACTTTTTAAATTTTGATTTTAATCGACCACTTACAAGAAACCCGATGAAGGTAAATATGCCAACTATAATCATATAACCCATGTAACCCATTACTTACTGATTTTTATTGTTTCAATTAAATTTTATCAAATCCAGTATATGGCACCAATGCTGCAGGTATTTTGATCCCATCAGCTGTCTGATGATTCTCTAGTAACGCCGCCACTATACGTGCCAGAGCCAATGCACTACCGTTAAGCGTATGGGCCAACTGTTTTTTGCCATTTGCATCTTTAAATCGCAACTTCAATCGATTAGTTTGATACGTTTCAAAATTAGAGACCGAACTCACTTCGAGCCATTTCTTTTGTGCTGCTGAATACACTTCAAAATCGTACGTCAGCGCAGAAGTAAACCCAAGGTCCCCCCCACATAAACGCAAAATTCTGAATGGCAGTTCCAACTTATTCAAAAGATTGCTCACATGATCCATCATATGATACAACACGTCATAAGATTGATCAGGATGAGTCACCTGTACGATTTCGATCTTGTCAAATTGGTGCACTCTATTTAGTCCTTTGACATCAGAGCCATATGATCCTGCCTCTCTTCTGAAACATGGCGTATGTCCAGTTAGTTTGATCGGCAGGTCTGTTTCTGATAATATGACGTCTCTATATATATTGGTCACGGGCACTTCTGCTGTAGGAATCAGATACAAATCATCCTTAGGCATATAGTACATCTGACCTTCTTTATCTGGTAGTTGTCCAGTTGCTCTTGCTGTCTCGGCGTTAACCAGAAGAGGAGGCATCACCTCTTCATAGCCTGCTTCGGTAGCTTCATTGAGAAAGAAATTGATCAATGCCCGTTGCAGTCTTGCTCCTTTGCCCCGATATAATGGAAATCCAGATCCAGTGATCTTCGTGCCCAATTCAAAGTCAATTAAGTTATACTTACTTGCCAATTCCCAGTGAGGTTTAGCATCATCAGAGAGTACTGGCAAGTCTGAGGGCCAATCTTTATAGACTTCATTGTCATCTTCGGTAGCCCCTGCAGGCACACTTTCATGAGGTACATTAGGAATCTGCAGCAAATTATCGTCAATTGAAGCCAGAAGTTCCTTCTGTTTTTGTTCTAGTATTGTCGATCTCGCCTTAATCTCAGCAACTTGATTCTTACTGTCCTCAGCATCTTGAGTCTGACCTGATTTATATAGCTGACCAATGTCTTTAGATATCGTTTTTATCTGATTAAGTAGGCCATCAAGTTCTGTTTGAGTCTTTTTGCGTTGATCGTCGAGGTTTATGACATCAGTTAAAATGAGCGATTGTTCAGCTGACCATCCTCTCTTAGTTAATCGCTGAGCGATATCATCTTTGTTCTCTCGTATGTCATTAAGTGTCAGCATCCTATTTTTTTAGATCTGACAAATGTCCAACATTATTTTACAAAAGACATTTCATTTACAATAAATTAATGTAGTTTTGCGCACGCAAAGACCTGTGTATTCCTCTCTGCAGTTCTTCATTCTTTAACCAAGTTGGTTTTCTGAGAAACACAAGGTCTAATAACTATTACACAATTCATATCACAAAGATTTTCCACTTATAATATACCACATGTACGACATTCTGCAATTAAATGAAATGCTAGTGCCTGAGTTAAAGGATATTGCCGAGAACTTAGGAATGAAATCGTATAAAAGATTGAGCAAGAAAGACTTAATCTATAGGATCTTAGATGAGCAAGCCGTAACCGATAAAGTAATCGAAGCACCTGCCAAGCCTGCAGCGAAAGAAGAACCGAAGCAACAAAAACGTGAACAAAAGCCCCATGCTCCGAGAAAACAGCCAGCTCCTAAAGCTACTGAAGAAAAGCCTGAAGTTGAAGAGCAAGAAAAGCCAGAGAAAGAAGATCACGGCGAGTCTAAAGGGCGAAAGGACAATAATAGCAGGAGAGAAAACAATAGAGATAATAGAAATCAACGCAATAACTCTAATAACAGGGAAGATAGAACCCCTGAAAAAGAAGAGAAGAAAAAGAAGAGGTTTGACGTTGAGTTAGAAGGAATAGTTGAAGGAGGCGGAGTACTCGAGATGATGCCTGACGGCTATGGATTTTTGAGATCATCAGATTATAATTACCTGACTTCTCCAGATGATATCTATGTATCTCCATCACAAGTAAAGTTGTTTGGATTAAAGACGGGTGATACGGTACTTGGAGCGATTAGACCTCCTAAGGAGGGTGAAAAATACTTCGCCTTACTGAAGGTGTCTATGATCAATGGCTTAGAACCAAGCCAGATCAGAGATAGAGTGCCATTTGATTACTTGACTCCATTATTTCCAGAGTCTAAATTTCAATTGACTTCGCATCCAGCAGGCAAAGATTATGGCAATCGTATGATTGACTTATTCACTCCGATAGGCAAGGGTCAAAGGGGTCTTATCGTTGCACAACCGAAAACTGGTAAGACATTCTTACTTAAGGATATCGCTAATGCGATTGCGGATAATCATCCAGAGTGTTATCTCATTGTATTGCTTGTAGATGAACGCCCTGAGGAAGTAACAGATATGAAGCGCAGTGTACGTGCAGAGGTGATTTCGTCAACATTTGATGAGCCAGCTTCTAATCACGTAAGAGTAGCAAATATCGCAATCGAAAAAGCAAAAAGGCTCGTAGAGTGTAAACACGATGTGGTAATCCTACTAGATAGTATTACAAGATTGGCAAGAGCTTATAATACGGTCGCACCATCAAGCGGCAAGGTATTGTCAGGGGGTGTGGAAGCAAATGCCCTTCAGAAGCCTAAGAAATTCTTTGGTGCAGCCCGCAAGATAGAAAATGGAGGATCCCTCACCATACTCGCAACAGCATTGATTGATACTGGGTCTCGTATGGATGAAGTAATCTTTGAAGAATTCAAGGGTACTGGTAACATGGAGCTTCAGCTGGATAGATCACTTGCTAACAAGCGTATGTATCCATCTATTGATCTTACTAAGAGTAGCACTCGTAGAGAAGATCTATTGTTAGATGACATGACACTTAAGCGTATGCATATCTTAAGAAAGCACTTGGCTGATATGAAGCCAGATGAAGCGATGAACTTCTTGAGAAAGCACATGATAGGTACTCAAAATAATGAGGAATTCATGGCCTCAATGAATGGATAGCTCAATTTGCTCATTTAGATTTGACCATATAGTCTAAATGGGCTATTTTTGCAGCCCTTTAGAATTTGAACTGCTGCCTCGATTAAGATTAGGCGACTAAATATTCGAAATAATGAAAAGAACGTACCAGCCATCACGACGCAAGAGAGCTAATAAGCATGGATTTAGAAGTCGCATGAGTTCTAAAAATGGACGAGCAGTACTCGCCAGCAGAAGAGCTAAGGGTCGCAAGAAACTTACTGTATCTGACGAGCGATCGCATAAGTCATAAATCATAAAGATTATTATCTACTGTTTATCACGTGCTTAGTTAATACCTTTAGTAGGTACTAATCATGGATAAGCCTCATACATTAAACAAAGCCGAGAGACTTAAGTCTCGCAAGATCATTAATGCACTCTTCATTGAGGGTCAGTCTGTATTCCAATATCCGTTGAAGTGTTTGTTTCTTGAGTGCTCGCCGAGAGATGACAATGCTGGGCGATTGCTTTTTGCAGCTACGGTTTCCAAGCGCAATTTCAGAAGAGCGGTTAAACGCAATCTTATCAAGAGACACATACGAGAAGCATACCGGTTGAATAAGCCTCAAATCAAACAGGAATCTCAATGGGCGTTGATGTACATTTTTGTGTCTAAGGAACAAGAAGACATAAGCCTGCTACCTGAGGCAATGCACAAGATCAATAAGAAAATCCTAAAACGAATTGCACCTTAAGATATAGGGCACCATATCTTGTATATTCATGGCCATGTCAGCAGCAACAAGAGTAACGCTCATCTTGAGCTCAATAATTCTATTCTCGATGAGCGGTAGTGCTCAATTATTTCTTCAGTTAGAGCGTGCTGGCTCTCTCAAGGTTAAGAAATATCCTGCAGGTGCGGAGATACAGTTTAAGACCAGTGCATATCCAGACTACTGGCAAAATGGTAGAATCTATCAGATCTTACCCGAGGAACAGTCGGTAGTTTTCAGTGACCGCATCACCTATCTTAAAGACTATACTCACTTTAGATATCAGCGATCATGGCCCAATGCCGTCGGAACCAACCTGACACGTTTCGGGGTTTCGTGGTTTGCATTTGCAGGATTGTTGACAGGACTAAGTGAACTGGGAGTTTTAGAAAATCCATTCAACTTCGGTACTGATACTGTCATTGTAGGAGCCTCGGCGCTGGTAACAGGATATCTCACCAAGAAGCTATTTACGACTGTCATACGTCCGATAAATGGTAAAAATCGGCTGCGCATTATCGACTTACGCCTGTAGCTTAATCAGATAATCCAAAGCTTGTCGATATCCATCTAATCCCTGTCCAACGATACTATGTGCTGCAACTGACTTGATATATGAATGATGCCTGAATGTCTCTCGTTGGTATATATTGGAGATATGGACTTCAACAACCGGAGTGGTAATGGCGCTCACGGTATCCGCTAATGCAACTGAAGTATGTGTGTATCCTCCAGGATTAAATATGATACCATCTATCGTAAATCCGATCTCTTGAAGCTTATCGATTAGAGCCCCTTCATGGTTAGACTGGTAATAATCGAGCTGATGATTTGGATACCTCCGTGACAACTCTGCAAAGTATTCTGTGAAGGTTTGACTCCCATAAATCTCGGGCTCACGCTTGCCAAGAAGATTTAAATTGGGACCGTTGAGGATCAGATATTGCATCCCTCTAATTTACCTCTTGCGAGAGAAACTTGAGCCGCACTAACCTGATCTCTTCCATAGTGATGTCATCTTCTTCAAGTTCCTTGAAGGCATCATCGATAGATTCGCTTTCTGCATCACTAAAGTAGTCATAGATGTCATCTACCGTATCCTCATCCATATTGTCTTCAAGATAGTAGTCAATGTCAAGTTTGGTACCAGACAAGACGATCATATCCATCTCGTCTATGAGTTGCTCCATATTAAGCTTAGCCGAGTCTGCGATATCCTCAAGTGGCATTTTGCGATCAATACCAAGTATGATAGAGACTTTAGCTTTAGACTTGTTAGCAACCTGCTTAACTACGAAGTCCTCAGACTTCATGATGTCATGCTCTTCCACATAGTCCTGAATTAACTCCACGAATGGCAGGCCATACTTCTTGGCTTTACCTTCTCCAACTCCACTGATATTCTTCATTTCATCCATGGTCGTAGGATAATATGTCGCCATATCTTGTAGCGAAGGATCCATGAAAATGATCCACGGATTTACATCATGACGCTTAGCCTCTTTCAATCTGAGGTCCTTAAGCATTTTCATTAAGACATCATCTAATGCAGAGCCTTTAGCAGCTGTACTGGTGGCAATATGGTTGTTAGAAGCATCACTATAATCATGGTTAAGGCTTATCTCAAATTTCCCACCTTTCTTTAAGAATTCTTCTCCTGCATCCGTAACCTTGATCAAGCCATATTGCTCAATGTCTTTTCTAAGATAATTTGCCAATATAGCCTGGCGCAATAGAGAGTGCCAGAAGAGATTGTCCTTGCTCTTGCCCGCTCCAAAAGATTCCTTCACATCATATCGGAAGTTCTTCATCTCTTGGGTACTGCGCCCTATGAGATACTCCACCAAAAACTTGATTCCGTAGTTCTCATTAAGCTCCTTGACGATGTTAATGGCGATTTTCAATTCCGAACTTGCATCCTCCACAGGCTTTGGATTACTGCAGTTATCACACATCTTCTTACAATCTGCTGTCGCAAACTGCTCACCAAAATAATGAAGCAAGAACTTTCTGCGACACTGAGTAGTCTCTGTAAATGCGATCACCTCATCCATGAGCTGCACGCTAAGCTCTCGCTCTGACAAGGGTTTATCTTTAAGAAACTTCTCAAGCCTGAGGATATCCTTGTGAGCATAAAACGACACACACTTGCCGCTTAATCCATCACGACCGGCTCGACCAGTTTCTTGATAGTAGTTTTCTATACTCTTTGGGATGTCATAATGGATCACAAATCTTACATCCGGCTTATCAATTCCCATACCAAATGCGATAGTGGCCACAATCGTATCAATTTCTTCCATCAAGAAATCGTCTTGCGCTTTGGATCTTGTCTTTGCATCTAGGCCAGCATGATATGGAGCAGCTTTAATGCCATTAACTTGAAGTATTTCAGCAATTTCTTCCGTCGACTTGCGGGACTGCACATAAATAATGCCTGACTCTCCAGGCATTTTCTTAATGATTTGTACAATCTCCTTAACCGTCTGCTCTTTGTTGATTTTTGGTCTTACCTCGTAGTAAAGATTAGTTCTATTGAATGAAGAAACGAACGGAATGACATCATTCATCCCAAGGTTCTTCATTATATCTGACTTTACCTTAGGCGTAGCAGTAGCTGTCAATGCCATGATTGGAATATTCTTATCAATTGCCTCGATCATCTGTCTTATCTTACGATACTCTGGCCTGAAGTCATGTCCCCATTCTGAGATACAGTGCGCTTCATCAACGGCAACGAAAGAAACACCTGTCTGACTAAAGAATTCGATATTCTCTTCCTTGGTTAGTGTCTCTGGTGCCACGTAAAGCAGTTTGGTTTTGCCAGACGTAATATCCTCTTTGACTTTTTTGATTTGGGTCTTGTTAAGACTACTGTTGAGAAAATGAGCTATGCTCTCATCTTGGCTATATCCTCGGATAGAGTCAACCTGATTTTTCATCAATGCGATCAACGGGGATATAACTATTGCCGTTCCTTCAGAAAGTATGGCAGGCAATTGATAGCATAATGACTTTCCTCCACCTGTCGGCATAATCACCAATGTGTCCTTGCCGTCTAATACATTTTGAATAATAGCTTCTTGACGATCTTTGAATCCGTCGAATCCAAAGTATTTTTTTAAAGCTTCATTAAGATTTAAGACTGTCGAAATCATGTTATTTGAACTGTCCAAAAAGGCTGGTGGTAGACTGTGTTCAGCCCACCCAACTTTTTTTGCATTTTGATTTATTGTCTTCTATTGATCGAAGATGACTCTTAGACCAACATTCGCTGTGAGACGCTTTGTTTTTTTAACAGCCGCCGAAAATAACTCTTATAAATGGTGTGTGCAATAGATGTTCACCCTAAATAGGGACGTAAAGTCGTCAGTTCTCGAATACCTCTTCATATCTAGGCGCAAACGACTCTGCCGTCGCTGTAGCCCAATAATATAGCCAGTCCTCAGGCACTGACTCTTGATCAAGTAGGCATCCTTTCGAAATGTATGGATAAATCTCGTCGTAGCGCTTAGCACGCTCAGTGTCTATTCTGCGGTAAACCGATGATCGGTTGATTTGCTCACGTATCTTAAAACCAGAGGCAGCCTGAAGCTCTACAAAACTTTTTAGGGTTTCCTTGTGAAATTGAGCAACTCTGGTTTTTTTGTCTTCAACAACAAGACCTCGCATGAGATGTGGATCATTAGTAGCGACACCGACAGGACAGGTGTTCTTATTACATTCTAATGCTTGTATACATCCTATCGCCATCATCATAGCTCGGGCGCTGTAACAGATGTCAGCCCCAATGGCTAGGGCTCTATAGATATGAAATCCTGTTACAATCTTTCCTGATGCAAGCAGCTTGATATCCTTTTTTAAATCAAAACCTGTCAGCGCATCAAATGCAAAGGCCAAACCTTCCCTAAATGGCATACCCACAGAATTACTAAATTCAAGTGGTGCAGCACCAGTGCCTCCTTCACCCCCATCCACAGATATAAAATCAGGTTTTATACCAGTCTGAATCATGGCCTTACAGATTGCTAAAAATTCTGATTTGCGACCTATGCATAGTTTAAATCCAACAGGCTTGCCCCCGCTGAGTTTTCGCATCGTTTTGATGAATTCAAGCAATTCGATCGGCGTAGTAAAGGCCTTGTGGTATGGAGGAGAAAGCACATCTTTACCCATGGGTACATTTCTGATCTTAGAGATTTCTTCAGTGACCTTTTTAGCAGGTAGAATACCTCCATGTCCCGGCTTAGCACCTTGAGATAATTTTAGCTCAATCATCTTGACATTGTGATTGGCACATCTTTCCTTGAACAACTCAGGACTGAAGTTTCCATCCTCTGCCCTCGAGCCAAAATATCCAGTACCTAGCTGATAGATGAGATCGCCACCATACTTGTCATGATGTGGTGATATACCACCTTCTCCAGTATTATGGGCAAATCCGCCCAGAGCAGCGCCGCCATTAAGTGCCATAACTGCATTCTTGCTGAGTGATCCATAGCTCATCGCTGCAACATTGTAGATGCTACACTCATAGGGTTGTAGGCAATCAGGACCACCAACTGTAATCCGAGGATCATGATCTATGATATGGTGATCAAGTGCAGCTATGCTATGATCCATCCATTCGTAACCATCGTCGTAGACATCTAAGAGAGTCCCAAAAGGTGCCGTATCAACGGCATCTTTTGAGCGTTGATAGACTATAGATCTATAGATCCGTGAGAAGGGCTTGCCGTCTGTATCTGACTCGATGAAATATTGATATAACTTAGGTCGTAGCCATTCTGCTAAATATCGTGAACGCCCTATTAATGGAAAGTTTCGAGTAATACTATGTTTAGCCTGCAAATAATCATATAGCGCTACTCCAAAGAAAGCTACAAACGGCAATGCTAAAATGGCAAATGCCCAATGACCTAAGAATGCCAGAACTATTAATACAATGGCAAGTAATCCAAGTAAAATGACAACTATCATAAAGCGGTTTTCAAATGTTTCATGCTATAATTTCGTTATAACACTACTGCAGTAACGAATGTAAGCATAGCATGTCAAATTAGAGTTTGAGATAGAGATATATGAATTGGGATATATATAAAAATGGCTTCTTGTCCTATCTGATGCTCGAGCGCAGCCTATCTAAGAATAGTATTGCCGCCTATGAGGATGATGTAAATAAGCTCATAAGGTGGGTCGAGATAACTGGGTCCAAAATCAATGTTGAGCAAATACAATACAATGATCTGGAAAAATTCGTCCATTGGCTCAACGAACTCGGCCTAGGTGATAAGAGTCAAGCCAGGATTATATCAGGAATCAAGTCGTTTTACAAATACTTGTTGCTGGAAGATATCATCACTGATGATCCCTCAGAGTTGTTGGAGGGACCTAAGTTGCGCAGAAAGATGCCAGATGTACTCAGTGTTGATGAAATAGATAGTATCCTCAATAGTGTTGATCTGAGTCATCCTCAAGGTCAGCGCAACCGTGCTATCCTTGAGACTCTATATGCCTGTGGAATTCGGGTTACCGAGTTGGTCAATCTGAAATTGAGTAATTATTATCCCGACCTGGGGCTCATCAAGGTGATAGGAAAAAATGATAAAGAGCGCATCATTCCTATTGGTGAGAGTGCTATAAAGTATATTGATATTTATGTCGATAGCGTGCGAAGGTTGATGAAAACCATTCATCCTGATCATGAAGATTTTGTTTTTCTCAATCGGCGTGGAAAACAATTGACCAGAGTGATGATATTTCTGATGATTAAGCAAGCAGTTAACGATGCTGGCATAGATAAATCAATCAGTCCTCATTCATTCAGACACTCGTTTGCCACACATCTGATGGAGGGCGGTGCTGACCTCAAAGCAGTACAAGATATGCTAGGCCATGAGTCAATTACGACTACAGAAATATATACTCACCTCGATACGCAGTACCTTAGAGATGCTATTATGAAATTTCACCCCAGAAATCGTACTGCTCGATGAATAAATTGCTCGCTATATGCATCGGTCTAATCGGAACAATTATGTTGATATTACTGGGGTCGTGTCATAACCAGATTCAGCTTACCGGCGGCCCCAAAGATGAAACCCCGCCAGTGCTCGATACTACGATATCAACACCTAACAATCAAGTCAGATTTGAGAAGCAAAAAATCACCCTATACTTCGATGAGTTCGTATCTGTCAAAGACCCAATAAAACAGATTCTTGTCACACCACCGTTGATCTATACACCACAGGTTAATGAGCGATTGGAGCGAATAACATTTGAGTTTGATGAGAAAGAAGTGCTAAAAGAAAATGCTACCTATGTGATCAATTTTGGCGAGTCGATAGTCGACTACAATGAAAGCAACAAACTTGAAAATTTCACCATGGTCTTTTCAACAGGAGACTACATTGACTCGCTCAGCATCCGTGGCAATGTGATCGATTCTAAAACACAAGAGTCTTCATCAGAATATTTGGTCATGCTCTATGAGTCTGTATATGATTCTATAGTCTACAAGGAAAAACCGTTCTACTTTGCCAGAACTGATACGGAGGGACAGTTTGAGATAAACAATCTCAGAGCGGACACCTTTAAAATATTTGTCCTTAATGACAAGAATGTAAACTACACTTATGACTATGGCGAAGAAATAGGCTTCATTGATTCACTCATATATCTGACAGATAGCAGCAGTTATGATATCGCCCTGGAGTCATTTTTAGAGCAGTCTGAAGCCAGATATTTGGGTTATGAGTCAATACTACAAGGACAACTGCGACTAGAGTTCGACCAGACGCCAAATATAGACTCACTGTCTATGCTCAGCGACAACATCGACTATATCTTTACGATAAATTCCGACAAGTATATCGACGTATGGTATAGCCCTGCGAATCTCACAAAGATGAATATGGTCTATGATAATGACACTATCAAAACCAGGATAAACCTTAGGGCATTGGACCAATTAGAAGAGGACTTAACTGTTTCTGTCAATCACCCTAAAGATCCCGTAGGTCTTCATCCGAATGATCAAATCGTTCTTGAGCTCGATTATCCTATCGACTCAATTGCGTCGAGCCTAATCAGCCTCAGGGATACGGCTACACAGTATCAGCTTATATTTGATGTTCGACCTGCTGACGAGGAGCCTATGCAAGCGGTCCTACAAGCCGATTATAGTATGGACCAGACTCTTGAGCTTGTTCTCCTCCCAGGAGCTATCAAGGACTTATGGGGGCAGAGTCATGATACTACGAAACATAATATTACAATCGGTAACACAGACGATTTTGGAGCTATAGAGTTACACTTCAGCGAGCTTGATTCTACCATAGCTAACTACCAGATTAGTCTTCTTGATTCTAAAGAGAATATTATTCAATCTAGTAGTGTATATATCGACACCACTATAGTAGTCACACAGCTCTATCCAGGATCATATACTTTAGAGATCATCGAAGACCTCGACAACAATGGGCAATGGAGTGCTGGGAACTATCTCGATAAAGTCCATTCCGAAAGGTTCTTTCAAGTACCTTTAGATGAAGTAAAGGGCAACTGGACTGTTGAAAAAGAAATCATTATAAGCACCCTCTATGCTGATAAAAGCTCATCACCCACAAATCATAATGACCTAGATGAAAGTACTGAAAGCGACGAACCTGAATAAAGTCTATGGCAACAGAACCGTAGTAAAGTCTGTTTCGCTGGAGGTTGAGCAAGGCGAAATTGTAGGTCTACTCGGTCCAAATGGCGCTGGCAAGACTACGAGCTTTTATATGATCGTCGGCTTTGTCAAACCTAATGGAGGGCAGGTATTTCTTGATAATCAAGAGATTACTACACTTGCTATGTATAAGCGTGCCAGGCTGGGCATAGGATATCTGCCGCAAGAAGCATCAGTATTTAGGAAGTTGAGTGTCTACGACAATCTCATAGCGGTGCTCGAAATGACTGATCTCAAGAAGGCGGACCGAATTGCTAAGGCGGAGAACCTAATTGAAGAATTCGGCCTTGAAAAGGTTCGTAACAACCAAGGTGATTCACTATCAGGGGGTGAGCGTCGGCGTACCGAAATAGCTAGAGCACTAGCAACAGATCCAAAGTTTATATTGCTCGATGAACCATTCGCCGGAATAGACCCGATAGCAGTAGAGGACATACAGTATATCGTCGCCAAGCTCAAGACTAAAAATATAGGCATCCTAATAACCGATCATAATGTGCAGGAGACCCTCTCTATTACAGATCGATCTTATCTCATGGTAGATGGTGATATCCTAAGAACTGGCACATCAGAACAACTGGCTGAGGATCCCGTCGTAAGGAAGTTATACCTAGGAGAGCAATTTGAACTTAAAAGGAAAAATATTGAGCTTTAAGGTATTACTCATATTAGTGATTGGCTTGGGCTTCATCTATTGTTCTTGTAGAGATACTAAGAGTAGGCAGAGCCTCAGCCCAGAGGTTAAGTACATGAGTGATACGATGTACAATAAGCGAAAAAGAATGATCGATGACGAGTTGGATTCACTATGTCTTAAACGAATTCCTTTGCTGAAACAGAGGGCCATTGATTCTCTAATGATCATAGAACAAGAACGAATCCGTGAACTCAGTGAATAGATTAATACTAGGCATAAGTCTTATAGCAGTAGCCTGCTTCTTAAGTTCATGTACTCAATCAAAGTCTGAAATACGTGGGCTAGCTTTGCAAGAATTGGACATCAAAATAAAAATCCTTAAAAAGAAAAAAGATCAAGAATGTCGTGAGCTAGCATTCATCGAGGCAGAGCAATATGTTGACTCCGTAATAGGTGCAATGTTGTTATCTCCTATCGATGATAGTCTCTATGCTCCACCAATTCCTGCTAAACCAACATTTATAGAAGTAGACAATAGCGTATTTAATTCTCAAAGTTCTGTTAAACCAGTTATCGAAAATTAAATTTGTAATCTTGTCACTAGACATTTGAGGCGATTTAACAAAAATCGTAAAAAATTAATTATACCGTACTTTTCATGCAATCAGCAGTAGATATAGAAGCACTAAATCAGCAAGCACAAGTAGATAGTGCATTCATAGAAGACATAAGGAGAGAAGCTAATCAAGTTATTGTCGGTCAATCACATATGATGGACCGCCTGCTCCTAGGATTATTGAGCGACGGACATATTCTTTTAGAGGGTCTACCTGGATTAGCAAAGACATTAGCGATTAAGACTCTTTCGTCTATTATCGACGTGAGCTTTAATAGAATCCAGTTTACACCTGATTTGCTTCCAGCAGATATTTTGGGTACGATGATCTTCAATCAGAAAAGCAATGAGTTCTCGATTAGGAAGGGTCCAATTTTTTCCAATTTTATCCTCGCCGATGAAATCAATAGAGCTCCGGCCAAGGTGCAGAGTGCATTGCTTGAATGCATGCAAGAGCGGCAGGTTACTATTGGGAAGGAGACCTTCAAATTGACGGAGCCATTTCTGGTATTGGCCACTCAAAATCCGATCGAGCAAGAAGGCACGTACCCACTACCTGAAGCGCAAACCGATCGGTTTATGCTAAAGATTAATGTGGGCTACCCTACTAAGGATGAAGAGCTCGAGATAATCCGCAGAAATATCGGAGGACATATCAATAAAAAGATCAATGCGGTCGTGAGCCCTCAGCAAATCCTTAAAGCTCGCGAGACAGTAAGAAATATATATATGGACGAGAAGGTTGAGCAATATATCCTCGACATCGTATTCGCCACTAGAAATCCTAAAGATTATAATCTCGAGAAGCTCGACGGACTCATCAACTATGGCGGTTCACCTCGAGCAAGTATCAACCTAGCGCTCGCATCAAGAGCCTATGCATTTATGCAACGCCGAGGATATGTAATCCCTGATGACGTCAGAAGCATCTGCAAGGATGTCTTGAGGCATCGTATAGGCATTACCTATGAGGCGGAAGCTGAAAATATTACACAAGAAGATATTATTACTCAGATTCTTAACACTGTAGAGGTCCCTTAATCCTAGCAGCTCAGGACATGCGATATATCGGAGTCATCATACTATTATCTCTCATAGCAATATGCTCTTTTGGTCAGCCATCACTGGTTGCAACTAAAGGGTTCGCCACAAACTATCTTCAATGGGATGGCGTGCTTAATGGGCAGATGCCAGTATGGATTACTCTGAATATAGAAAATAATGAAGCAAGTGGCTACATCGAGTATGGAGCAAATAAGGATCGATACGACTTACTTGGAGAAATTGACGGTGAGCTACTCAGTATCTATCAATATGATGACTTCAGCAAGGTAATGGGCAAAATCACGGCTGATCTAGGCAATCCTAGTCACAACTGGATGTGGTCGAATGAAGCCAAAACTTCCATCAAGCCACTACAGCCCAAGTATAACAGGAATATCATCCTACTCCTTGAGAGTGAACGGGATGAACTCTTTGTAAGGCCTAATACGCGATCTATCAATAGTATGGACTGGATGGATAATTTGATGTGGTCGACTTACGATTGTATTGATCAAAATTGTACATCAAGAGATACTGGCTCAGATGCTCGCAATGCTCATGAGTTCGAGTGGGATGATTCCGAAATGTTGACAATTGATGTTGGCAATCAAAGATATAATGGAGCAAACCACCTCAAGTATGGCTCAGAGAGTTATCACGATTCCAGAATCGCCTACAATTTTTATTACCCCATCTTGGAAAGTGAAAAATTTGATGGTTGGATAGAAAAGCAAATGTCTACTTGTCGAACTAGTTATAACACGTATCGTGATCGAGCAAGTGAAGACACTGACCAACAATCATTTATAGGAGACTTTTATATCTCAGCGCTCGGTGATCATATCACAAGTGGGTACCTCTACTGGTCATGCGACAATTCAGCCTCAGTAGTAACCGCTCCTTTCATCTACGATAGCGAGAGATCCAAGTTTTATGAAATTGCGGATCTACTTAGGTCGGATTTCGACTATGCTTTTTTCTTAGAACAATACTTAAAAAAAGAAAAGAAACAGAGCCTCAGCGATGAGGAGCATATCATTAGAAATGCGCTCAAAAAGAAACACTTCAAGCATTATGTGCTATCTCATAAAGGAATCGTGTTTTTCACCGACTTTAATACCTTGTTTGGCCGACGATCCATATTAGTTCCCTACAAAGAGATCCAGGGTTTTGTTGATAACAAGACGGTCGCTAACTACTTCAACAAGAAAGCGTAGATATGGATACGGCGGAAATATTGAAGAAGGTTAGGAAAATCGAAATCAAAACTAAGGAGCTGAGCAAGCACCTATTTTCGGGTGAGTATAGTAGCACGTTCAAAGGTCGAGGGATGTCATTTAGCGAAGTGCGTAACTATCAATATGGAGACGATATCAGAAACATCGATTGGAATGTTACCGCCCGCACTGGTGACCCATATATCAAGGTATATGAGGAAGAGCGTGAGCTTACCGTGGTCTTCCTAATTGATATGAGTAAGTCTTCGTTTTTTGGTACTATCAATCAATTTAAGAGCGAGATAAACACAGAAATCTGTGCAACCTTAGGGTTCTCTGCCCTCAATAACAATGACAAGGTTGGGGCCATCCTATTCACCGATCAGGTAGAGAAATACATCCCACCTAAGAAAGGCCGTCAACATATCCTGAGGATCATCAGAGAGCTCATCTATTTTGAGCCTGAAAATCAGCTGACAGATTTATCCGAGGCGCTCAAATATCTTAACAATGTCGTTAAGAAGCGATCAATAGCTTTTGTTTTATCGGATTATGTAAGTGCTCCTTATGAGGATGCGCTGAGGGTGTCAGCCAAGCGCCATGACATCATTGGAGTAAAAGTATTCGACGATCTCGAAGAGAAGCTTCCTAAGGTTGGGCTGGTAAAAGTGCGAGATGCAGAGACTGGAGTCGCACAGCTAATAGACACCTCCTCTAAGTCTGTTCGAGATGCCTATAATAATCACTTCAATCAACATAAGGAATATTATACCGCCGCATTTCGCAAAGCAGGAGCCTCAACCATCGACATCAATACTAGAGAGGATTATGTGAAGCACCTGTTGAGATTCTTTAAAAGTCGTCATCGATGATCAGAGTTCTGATGATCATATTATGGGCTGCGACGGCGGGATATGCGCAAGTTCAGGTAACTGGAGGATTTGAACGGGATACCGTGCCCTATGGTAACACTGCAACATTTACACTCAGTGTAGAGACGTCATCTAATGAGGATATTTTAGCAGTACAGACAGTATTCTTAGATTCAGTTTATTCCGCCCTACAAACATTTAAGTCTAACCCGAACGATACTACAGGTACTGCTCCACCCGTACTATCTGATTTTGAACTAGTAGATATTGGACAATGGCAAAAATTAGATGATGACCCATTTTTCTCTGGTGAAGAACTTAAATGGACTATTAGCACGATTGGGGGCAAAAAACTGTATGAAAACTCGTTTACATTCAAGTTTTGGGACCCAGGCATCAATGTAGTGCTTGTTCCTCCGGTGATCGCCAATATAGCAGGCGCACAGGAACAAATTTACGAAGGAACCCAGGCGAGTGTCTTTATCGCCCCTCCGCTGGGTGTAGGAGTAGTGTCTCCCGATTCCCTAGAGATTGAACCAATAAAACCTATACTTACAGAAGCTAAAAATATCAGTGACTATCTGATCTTTATATATATTCTGGGTGCACTCCTACTTGTCGGTATTGCATGGTGGTTATTCGTAAGATGGCAGCAAAATAAGGTTGCCATTCCTCAACCTGTGGTCGAAGAAGTCATCCATATTCCTGCTCATACTCAAGCGCTTAATTCACTTAGTACTTTAAGGCTAGAGCAATTATGGCAGAAAGGAGAAGTAAAAGAGTATCAAAGCAGACTCACCTTCATCATACGAGAATATTTAGAAAATCGATATGATGTGCCTGCACTCGAATCAACGACTGAAGAAATCGTCCAAAACATAAGCAATGCTGATTTGGACTTGAGTGATGTGGAATCGCTAAAAAGAATTCTGCAGGTAGCCGATCTGGTCAAATTTGCCAAGGCGAAGCCCGATGAAAGCATACATGAAAGCTTTATGGATGAGGCCGAAGGATTTGTAAAACGTACAAAAGAAGATAGCGCTCCGAGCACAGATGGATAGTCTTTGGGGAAATATCGACTTCGTTAATCCAGAAGCATTTCTATTACTTCTGTTGATTCCATTGCTCGGGCTTTGGCATTTCTATAAATTGAGAAAGCGCCAGACAGTATTTACGATATCTGATAGTACACCTATAAAGGACCTTAGAACCTGGAGAACGATCATATATCCATTTTTACCGATACTTAGAGCGCTCAGTCTTGCCGCAGTAATCCTCGCTATCGCAAGACCCCAGCTTACCCTAAAAGAAGAAGAGGTAAAGGCAGAAGGTATTGACATAGTCTTAGTCATGGATATCTCTAGCAGTATGTTGGCCCAAGATTTTCAACCTGACAGGCTACAAGTGAGTAAAGAAGTAGCCAAAGAATTTGTTGACAAACGAGAGTTTGACAGAATAGGCTTGGTAGTATTTGCGGGAGAGAGCTTCACACAATGTCCACTGACCACAGATCACAGGGTAGTCAAGGATTTTTTGGATGGTCTCCAGTGTGGTATGCTCGAAGATGGTACCGCAATAGGAATGGGGCTCGCTTCAGCAGTCAACCGTATGAAGGATAGCCCTTCAAAAAGTAAGGTCGTTATACTCCTCACCGATGGGGTTAACAACTCAGGATATATCAAACCCCTAACAGCTGCTGAGATCGCCGTTGAGTTAGATACTAAAGTATATACTATCGGAGTGGGAAGTCGCGGACAAGCCCTCAGCCCAATAAGTCGACGTAGTGATGGTCGCTATATCTTTGGCATGGCACAAGTAGAGATAGACGAGCCGCTCCTCGAAGAAATAGCTAACATGTCGGGAGGAGAATACTATCGAGCTACTGATGAGCAAAGTCTTCAATCCATATATGCAGAAATCGACCGACTTGAAAAAACAGAAATAGAAGTCACCACATTCAAGCGATATAGTGAAGAGTTCAGGCGATTTCTGAGCTTAGGATTAATACTATTACTGATTGATCTGCTATTGCGGATGACCATATTTAAAACTTTGCCATAAGCTATGTTCAGATTCGAATACAGTACCGCCTTGTGGTTCTTATGGGCCATACCGATCCTAATCGGACTCTATGTGCTCTATACTTTCTGGCGTAGAAGGCAACAGAGATTATTGGCAGCCGATAACCTATTTGAGAGATTATCAAATGGATGGAGCGAAGTTAGACATCACTATAGATTTGTACTTATCGCCCTAGCTACTTTGTGTTTAATACTCGGATATGCCAATCCGCAATGGGGCAACAAAAAAGAAAAGATAAAAGCAGAAAGTAGTGATGTATTCATCGCTCTGGATATCTCTCAGAGCATGATGGCAGAAGATATCTCTCCGAATCGCTTGGAGAGAGCTAAGCGACTCATCCAGAATGTAGTCCAAGATCTCAAAGGCAATCGCATAGGCTTAATCTTCTTCGCCGGAAATGCGTACTTACAAATGCCATTGTCTAATGACTACAGCGCAGCAGAACTGTTTGTTGCAGCGGCTAATACTAATCAAGCAACAACACAAGGGACAGCAATATCCGAAGCCATAGACCTAGCCTTACGTGCCTATGAAGAAGGTAAGAATAACCAACGAGGACTAATCATTATAACAGATGGTGAGAGCCATGATGACGACGCACTTGCCAAAGCCCGCGAAGCGAAAGATAAAGGACTAAATATATTTACCATAGGAGTAGGGACCTCAGAAGGTGCCTTTGTTCCGTACCTCAATCAAGGGCGTCAACAATATAAGCGCGATGATCAAGGCAATCCTGTGACCAGCGCACTTAATACTACGATGATCACAGATTTAGCTGATGCCGGTGGTGGAAAGAGCTACCTAATAGGCGAAGGAAATAGCATACTTGTAGATCTGAGAAAACAAATTGATCGCTTGCAAAAACAGGAAGTAGAAACCCGAGCATTCACAGAGTATGCCAGCTATTTTCAATATTTCTTGATTTTGGGTCTGTTATTTATGATCTTAGAATTCGTGATTCCGGAGCGATCGGCAAAAACAATATCATGAGATACATCGGCATTATATTATTACTCCTTTTAGGTTGTGCAGCTATGTCCGCACAGAGTGCACACAAGCTGTTAATAGAGGGTGATGAGTCCTACCTCAATGAGGAGTACCTCACTGCCGAAGAAAGCTATCGTAAAGCGCAACAGAAGAAAAGTTCAACCAAAAGTAGTTTTAACCTGGGCAACTCTGTCTATCAACAGGAACGTTACGAAGAAGCTGTACAGCATTATGAGAGCACCTTTAGTATTGCCGAAGATGATATGGAGCGGGCCAATGCACTCTACAACCTAGGCAATGCGCAGCTCAAGTCTGGACAGATTGAGGCTGCTATAGATACTTATAAAAAAGCGAATGGCTTCAATCCTGATGATGTCGATATCCTCACCAATCTCTATATGGCCAAGCTGATGATGAAACAACAACAAGAACAACAACAGCAGGAGCAGCAGCAGCAGAGCGAGCAAAATAATGAACAGAATGAGGAGCAACAGAGTAATGATCAACAGCAACAAGACCAGCAACAACAGGGTGATGAGCAGCAACAACAGCAACCGCAGGATTCAGATATAGAGAATCCATCTGAAGAACAGCAACAGGCATCTCAAGGTCAAGAGCTCAGCAAGGAGGATGCTCTTAAACTCCTCGAAGTCATCGAAAATGAAGAAAAGAATGTCCAAGAAAAGCTGAGAAAAGTATCTGGCAACAAAACCAAACCTAAAAAGGATTGGTAAATCAATTTTTTTTGGTGAGGCTCACGACTACATGACACCATTGTGATGCCAATATTTTTACTTTATAAAGGAACCTTATACCTTCCTGTTACATTCCTATAAGTCCAAACGTCTGAAAAGAGATGTGTATTCATAAGTCAATGCGGATTTTCAGTTTAATGGTCATTGTAATGATGATCAGTGGTTCTGTCATGGCTCAGCGTGGACTTAGATCTTACAAGGTGAAAATCCCAAATACCAAAGTACAGCTCAAGATGGTCGCTATCAAGGATGGCAATTTTAACATGGGTAGTACATACAGTGCCGTTAATAGCGGAGAGGACGAACGTCCTATCCATCATGTCGAACTCGATCCTTTCTGGATGGCAGAACATGAAACAACACAGGAGCTCTATCAACTATTCTTAAATCGGTCTGTCGATAGCCTCCGACGAGTCGGCGTGAAAAACCCAATGGTAATAGTAGATATAGACAAGATTCCGAGACCTGAGTTGCAGGATTCTATAGTTGTGCAAGACAATGCCAATCATCCTGCGGTAAATGTTACACAGGCTGAAGCATCGGCATTTTGTGAGTGGCTAAGTGCTATGACAGGACATTACTACCGGCTGCCAACTGAAGCCGAATGGGAGTATGCCTGCCGAGCACATAGAGAAAGCGAATATCACTTTGATAAAACTGAAAGCATCGATGCCTATGCCTGGAATCGATTTACCAGCAATGGCTCAGCACATGCTGTCAAAGGACTAAAACCTAATCGATGGAAACTTTACGATATGCTGGGCAACGTATCTGAATGGACCATAGATCATTATACCACGACGGGATACGATAGTCATCAGACCAAAAATCCTAAAGTGCTGTTATCAGAAGAGGCTCCTGCCGTCATACGTGGAGGCTCATGGCAGAAGCATCCTTCCGCATTGCGTTGTGGCGCAAGAGAGGCCCTTGAACCAAAATGGGAAGAGTATGATAAACCACATCCTTGGCAGAAAAAATCTGACAATGTAGGATTTAGAGTTGTTCGCCCCTATTTTATGCCAGGTACAGAATACGAGCGTACTTCGTACTGGTCGCATAGGTCATTGTGATGATCTTTGATTTCACTTTTTGAGCAATTGTAAAGAGCCTGCTGCAGAGATGGCAGAAGTAGCATCGCTAGATGCAATAAGTTATTACAGTTTCCTATCTTCTTGTTTAATAGGTAGATCATTGATACTGGCAAATCTCTTTTTCATTAATCCGTTGTCATCAAATTCCCAATTTTCATTTCCATAGGCTCTGAACCACTGTCCTTCTTTGTTTCTGTACTCATATTCAAATCGAACAGCTATCCGATTATCTGTATGAGCCCAATACTCCTTCTTAAGCTTGTAGTCCAATTCATTTTCCCACTTATTGGTTAGAAACTCAGTGATCTCCTTTCTCCCATTAATAAATTCATTTCTGTTTCTCCACTCACTATATTGCGAATAAGCAAGAGAAACTTTTACTGCGTCTTTGCTATTCCAGGCATCTTCAGCTCCTTGGATCTTCTGTTTAGCTGTTTCAGTGGTAAATGGCGGCAAAGGATATTTCTTTTCCATAGGCAAATGATTTATTAGCAATATTTCTTAGGTGTCATTATGAACGCATACTATTGAATTAGGAAATATTAAACTCTGTAGGGTTGTAAAGGTTGGGGTTATAAATAAGATACTTGTAACTCAACAAGTTCCCCCGCTACTTAAAGTTTGTAAAACTGGCATATTCCTTTTGACCTTTACCTGTGCATTCGACTATATTTGAACATTCTAAAATCATAGGTGATGAGGACTTGTTTATTGGTTTTAATCCTTGGCTTGGGATCGTTAGCTCAGTTGCGTAGTCAAGATGTTGTGTTTACTCAACAACTTAGCTACGATACCGTATATATGGGCAATGCACTACAAGTTAAGTACAGCATTCAAAATGCCAATGGCGATTTTCAAGCACCTGACTTTGATGGATTCGTGATCGTTAGCGGGCCAAATGTATCTAGTCAGTTTAGCATGATTAATGGTGCTGTCACTCAGAGCGCATCTTATGTTTACTTCCTGCAACCAGAGAAGACGGGAGTGTATACATTAGCTCCTGCCATTCTCGCTAATAGCGATAATCAATGGTCTACCGACGCCGTTGAGATTACAGTACTTGACAATCCCGACGGTATCCGACAAGATCCATCTGGCTATCAAGTCATCCATGAAATCATGCAAGTGGACACGAGCGCCATGACCAGAGAAGACTCGCTTAGGATGAAATTTAAAAAACTAAAGACTCGTAGAATTTAGATGCTGCAGCGAGTATATTTCTTTCTCGGATTATTTCTAATAGTAGCAAGTGCAGCATCACAGGAGATTGCATTCTATGCTCAAGCGGACGCACGACAAATCGTCGTAGACAACTACTTCCAGGTGACCTTCACTCTCGAAAATGCCAATGGTGACAGTTTTACTCCGCCAGATTTTGGTGTATTGGAAGTGCTTTCAGGACCAAGCCAGTCCTCACAGGTGAGCATAATCAATGGTCGAAGAAGTCAGAAGATAAGCTTCGGCTATGGGCTCACTGTCTCTAAGCCGGGGAAACATACCATCCAAGGCGCAAGTATCAATGTGGCCGGCAAGGTATATCGCAGTAAGCCAATCACGATAGAAGCGATAGCCGGCAAGCCTGGCTCTAAGAACAATGCGAGTGGAGTTGCAGGACTTGCTGATACAGATATATTTATAGAGGCAGTAGTAGATCAGGACACTGGTCACATCGGTCAGCAGATCACACTCAAATATGTGCTCTATACTACTAAAGACGTACGCTCGATTAATCTGGCTAAGAAACCTGATTTCGACGGGTTCTTTGCTCAAGAAATAAATAACTACCGCGAGCGATCTGAGCGAGTTGTACGTGATGGCGTACAATATGTGAGAAGAGCAGTCAAGGTGATTGCATTATTTCCCCAGCAGAAAGGGAGATTTGAAATAGACCCTGCTCTATTCACCTTGGGTATATCAACTAAGTCAGGGCGGTCGAGCTTTTTCTTTAGCAATAATCTAAAGCGAGTCAATGTCAATACCGAACCCTTTGCGCTTGACGTTACTGATCTTCCCGATAATGCACCCGCTTCATTTGCTGGAGCCATCGGCGATTTTTACTTAGGTACCGCTATAGATCGGCGACAGCTATCCTTGGACGATGCCTTGACCTTGACCTTTCAGATCAAAGGCGATGGCGATGGCAAGTTGCTTACTGCTCCCGATCAACCGCTGGGAGATCTATTCGATATCTATGAGCCGAATCTCTTGCGTGAAGAAAACGATGTCGAGAATGGAAAAATCATCACCACTAAGACTTATGAGTATCTCATGATACCGAAGAAGGAAGGGCGTATCAGCTTTAATCCAGAATTGAGCTTCTACGATCCCGAACTCGGCGAATACAGCATCATCAAAGGGCAGAATTATACCATCACGGTTACCCCGTCTTCAGGTCGGCAATCGGTAGATCTCGATACACGTCGCAAAGAATTGCCTGCACCAATTACCACAACGAGCTTTAAGAAGAAGGATTCATTTTTCTTTCGCTCAGCCCCATACTGGGCACTTAATGGTGGATTTGGATTGGCTTTTTTAGGCTTACTTTTCGCTAAAAAGAGACAGATAGATCGCAATAACATTGATCCTGCCGAACTGAAGAATTCCAAAGCTAAGAAGCTTGCCATTGCGCAGCTTTCTGAAGCAAAATCAGCATGGTCCTCAGGTGATACGAAGCAGTTTTATATACTCCTACGTAAAGGAATGTTGGAATATCTGGCCAGCAAGACTTATCAATCCTCTGCACAGATGTCCAAAGAAGACATCTCTACACTGCTCAATACTAATGACTTAGAATCTTATGAGCCCGAAATTCTCACCATCATGCAAAAAGGTGAAATGGCTATATACGCCAACATGACTCCTGGAAATGAAGAAGACAGCTATAATCAGGCCGTAGAAATTATCCAAAATATAGAGACCTCCCTCAAAAAATAGGGCATATCACCATAGGTCAATATCTTTGCCGCACATTATCAATGACGAGTCATGAAGAGAAGTAGAATACTGGATCTCCTAACATCACAACCTATCGGCGAAGAAGTAAGAGTATGTGGTTGGGTGAGGACTTTTAGAAACAATCAATTTGCCGCCGTAACAGATGGAAGTACTATTAAGACACTCCAATTTGTTATCGATCGTGAGCAGACTGATGAAGCCACGTTAAAGCGCATCACCACTGGTGCTGCTGTGCAGGCTATTGGCAAGATCGTGGAATCACAAGGCCGAGGTCAGTCTGTTGAACTCGTCGTGTCTGAGATAAAAATCATCGGTGACTCTGATGCAGAGAAATATCCATTGCAACCGAAGCGGCATAGCTTAGAATTTTTGAGAGAAATAGCTCATCTAAGGTTTAGAACAAACACCTTTGGAGCGATCTTCAGAATTAGACATGCTTGTGCATTTGCGATTCATGAATTCTTCAATAATCGGGGCTTTGTGTATATACACTCGCCTATCATCACTGGTTCTGATGCCGAGGGTGCAGGGGAGATGTTTCAAGTGACAGCACTCGATCTTAAAGACATGCCTAAAGGTGATGATGGTGAAGTAGATTTTAAGAAAGACTTCTTCGGTAAGGCGACGAATCTAACCGTATCTGGACAACTCGAAGCCGAGCTGGGAGCGTTAGCTTTTAGCGATGTTTATACCTTTGGCCCAACCTTCCGAGCAGAGAACTCTAATACCTCGAGGCACTTAGCAGAATTCTGGATGATCGAGCCTGAGATTGCATTTGCGGATATTCACGATGATATGGATCTCGCCGAGGACATGCTCAAGTATGTGATCAAATATGTGATCGATCACTGCCAAGATGATCTGGACTTCCTCGAGCAGCGCCTTGTCAACGAGGAGAAGCAAAAGCCACAAAATGAGCGATCTCCAATGCCGCTCAAGGAGAAGCTTCAGTTCTGTCTCGATGAGGATTATGAACGTTTGACTTATACCGAGGCTATCGACATTCTCATGAGATCCAAGCCTAACAAGAAAAAGAAATTTCAATTTGTCATCGAAGGCTGGGGCGCAGACCTTCAGTCAGAACATGAGCGCTACCTTGTCGAGAAGCACTTCAAAAAACCTGTAATCCTAACAGGCTATCCTAAAGAGATCAAGGCATTTTACATGCGCATGAATAATGATGATAAGACCGTCGCTGCCATGGACATCCTCTTTCCAGGTATAGGAGAGATCGTCGGAGGTTCACAGCGTGAAGAGCGCTTAGACGTGCTATTGTCAAGGATGAAGGATTTTGATATTCCTGAGCACGAGATGGAGTGGTTCCTGGATACTCGTCGATATGGTAGCTGCCCACATGCTGGCTTTGGATTGGGATTTGAGCGCTTGGTAATGTTTGTTACGGGCATGAGCAATATCCGTGATGTAATCCCATTCCCACGGTTTCCAGGTAGTGCGGAGTTTTAAAAACACTAATGAGGCATTGTTATCTCATAAGCATTTTTATCATTGCTCTTGTCTCATGTAAAGAAGGCAATCGAATTGGAAACTATACTGAAGACAAAGAAAATAGGACTGTGACGGTTCCTGTTTTCGATGCCCAGTTCAGCTATCAACATATCATTAAGCAATTAGAATTTGGAAATCGTGTCGTAGGTACAGAGGGAAGTACTAACTGTCGTAGATGGTTGAAGGACGTGCTTGAGCAATCTTCTTTCAGTGTTAGCGAGCAAGAATTTCCAGTAATAGGTGTTCCTGGATTCGAAGGTGTGACTGGCGTGAATATCATCGCACATCATAAACCCAAGGTGAAAGAGCGCATCCTGCTGTGTGCCCATTATGACACTAGACATATCGCTGACAAGGATAATACAGATGTGGACATGCCCATCTCTGGAGCAGATGATGGCGCTAGTGGAGTTGCGGTGATCTTAGAACTAGCTCGAC